>CAJQKG010000278.1 GCA_905478845.1 uncultured Luminiphilus sp. | reverse complement strand
CAAAATGTGAGGCAAAGGCAAACGGCAGACCGAGGGCAGCGGCGAGTTGCGCGCCATATAGGCTCGACCCCAAAATCCAGATCGGCACTTCGGTCCCGGCCCCTGGCGTTGCGCTCACTCGCTGTCCGGGCTGAATGGGTTTGAGGTAATGCTGAAGCTCCATCACATCTCGGGGAAAGTCCTCGACACTGCCGGCAAGATTGCGACGCAGGGCCTGCATGGTGACGCCATCAGTGCCAGGTGCGCGGCCAATGCCCAGATCAATGCGATTGGGGTACAAGGTCGCCAGCGTGCCAAACTGTTCTGCCACCACCAAGGGCGCATGGTTGGGCAGCATGATGCCACCCGAACCCACACGAATAGTCTGAGTGGCCGACGCAAGATGACCGATCACCACCGCGGTGGCTGAGCTCGCAATGCCTGGCATGTTGTGGTGTTCAGCGACCCAATAACGATGATAACCCCAGGATTCGGCTTTGATCGCCAGCTGTTTACTGCGCTCCAGCGCACAGGCTGCGTCGCTGCCAAGCGTGATGGGGACTAAGTCGAGAATGCTGTAGTGCGCCATAAGTCAGAGCTGTTGAATGCGAGTTTTTACAGTATGCCAGACTATCGGGCACGGTAGCCGCTGGCGTTTTGTTAATCGCGAGGCCCATGCACTTGATCTGAGCATTTATATTGAGCGTGACCAAGACGCCCCCGGGCATAAAAAAAGGCGCCCTAAGGCGCCTTTTTCGTAATCGGTTCGATCAGAATTTAATCTGAATTTCAGCACCGAAGTAACGAGGCCGATTGGGCGTACCAAATGACCAGCTACCCGGGGCATAAACCGGAGTCGAATCAGTGGCAGACGTCGCCACATTGTTACCGCCCACGTCTAAGAACGACATGAGATATGTCTCGTCCGTCAGGTTCTTGCCAAACAAGGAGATCGTAAAGTTTTCTGTCTCCCAGTTAATAGACGCGTCTAGCAAGCCAAACGAATCCACTTGAGACGGGTTATCGACATATCCTGCGCCACCTAAAGCGGCCGGAATTGTTTTGTCACCCCCATCGGCACTGGCTGAGATGAAGTAATCGTCCTTCCAAGTGTAGTTGACGGTGGCAACGAAAAAGTGACCCTCCACCATCTCTTTCTCAAACACCATACCCAAGCCCGCTGTCATATCCGGCGCACGGCGAAGCGAAACGCCGCTTAAGTCGACTAAACCGGTCGCACTGGATGTCAGGAAATCGTCATAAGAGGCATCGAGAAGACCCACATTACCTCGGAGCGAGAGACCCTCTGTCAGGACCCAGGTAAAGTCCATCTCGACTCCTTCCATGGTCGCGCTGGACGCGTTCTGGACCACCGTCAAGGTGGCCTGCCCATCCTCACCCGGCTTCACAATATCCTCCTGCTTGTCCTCATACTTGACGGTAAATGCAGCAAGATTCAGCTGGAAACGGTTATCAAACAGGGTGAACTTGGCACCCGCTTCCCAGCTCTTTACCGACTCGGGGTCGTAGGGTCCAGTGTTATCGGGAGCCGATGCACGACCATTGAAGCCACCAGAGCGGAATCCCTCGGAATAGGTCACGTATGCCATACCAGAGTCAAAAGAATACTGCGCGCCGACCTTTGGTGTGAAATCGTCAAAGGAAGCGCTGCCATCGAATGAATCATCGTAGACTGACGAGGCCCATGAGGGACAGTTTTCACCCCAGGATCCCGCCGCCAGCGAACCACCGGTTAAGAAGGGGTAGGAATCCAACGTTTTGTCGTAGCCAGCCACGTCAGTGTTGGCCACTGACCCTGCGGGTAGCCCTAAAATGGTTTGCAATGGATTGACCGGGTATCCAGAAACGGTCATACACGCATTCTTTTCCTCGTCCAGCCAACGGCCACCAACGGTCAATGTCAAACGCTCAGTGAGATCCCATTCTACCTGGCCAAACACTGCGGTCGTTTCCACGTCCTGACTGTAAAGTGGTGACGCCGTGTAGTTCACTGCGTAACGATCTGCGATCGAGATGTTACCGGAGTCTTTACCAGCGCCACCCATCAGCGGATTGACGATATTGAACAGCGCTGTATTTTGCTGCAGCGTGTAGTCCCCATCCCAGTAGAAGACACCGACAGTGGAGCGGAGGCTATCACTCCAATCTGACTCGAGTCGCAGCTCGTAACTTGTTTGGTTTTCTTCAGTCGGTCGGTCGGTCCAGAATAAGTCAGCGGCAACGCCGTCGAACTCCTGGCGCGCTAACTCGTCTGTCTCGCGGTCACCAAATACCAGTGCTAGCTTGTGGTTTTCTGCAAACTGCCAATTGGCATGGATCGTAATCGCATCCGTACGCAGCGCCGCGTACTGCTCCTGCGAGGTATAGGTTGTGTAAAGGGCGTCCGAGGCCTTACCCACCGCCCCAAGACCAAAGCCGCCAAAAGCCTCACCGGCGGTGGTCAAAGACACCACGGGCCGCGTTGGCGTTTTATCATCAATACGGTCGTAAATAATGCGGAAGTCGAAATTATCAGTCGGCGCCCACAACGCGTCAACCGACATCATGCTCAGGTCATTTTCACCGTCTGTTGTGCCGCGCACTGGGTTGTCGATGTACTCACCACCCTGAATGCTTGACGCCGAAAGCTTCACCGACAAACCACCCACCTCGGGCAGATTGATTAGGCCTTTCAGGTCAGTCTGGCTGTCTTGGGCAAAGGTACCCACAATTTTTCCGCCCCACTCACCGGTCGGCTTTGAGCGGATCACATGTACCAGTCCACCAATCGTGTTTCGGCCAAAGAGTGTGCCCTGTGGACCCCGCAAAACTTCAACGCGCTCAGCATCCCAGACGTTGAGCAAAGCGCCCGTTGTCGTGGCCAGATAAACACCGTCCTGATAGATCGCAACCGCCGGGTCGAAACTCTTCTCCACTTCGGCATGCTGCATACCGCGAATAGACACACCCACCGTCCCGTTACCCAAGATTGGATTAATGATTAAGTTGGGTGACATTCCAGTGATCTCGTCAATCGTCCGAGAGAAGGTTTTCTGGATCATATTGGCGTCCATGGCAGACATGGAGATTGCCACATCCTGCATGTTTTCTTCGCGCTTCTGAGCGGTCACCACCACCTCTTCAATTTGCGCTGATGTTGTTCGCTGCGCGTTCACCTGACCAGAGATGGCCATTGATACGGCAACAGCGAGCAGTGAGACATTACGAATCTTATTCATGGGTTCCCTCATTTGTGTTTATTTTGCGTACTGCTGTAATTTTCAGTCACTGCCGAGTGCTAGGAAAGTGACCGGCAAGGCTGTCTTCTTCTATGTCCGGACAAATATTAACAGAGTCTTTGTAAAATTCACCCCTCTTTTTAGTGGCCTTTTAAAGGCCATTACCACCCCAAACCGCACCGGTAACCGTCAAGTTGTGCTCGAGACAAACTGCGCCGCGAAAACACAACGGTCCACATCTGCGACGAACAATCACTAGCGGCGTGATGTTCAATTTTTAGTATTAAAATCAGATGGTTATTGGTTAATTACGCCATTTTTTCCTACGATAACCGTCGGTATCGCTTCACCGAGGATAGGTCGAGTGCTGCCTCGAATTTATTGGATCATTGGTACCCATCTCACCCCCCTTGAAATGACCACCAGTCAGCTATACAATTGACCAGTGGTCAGCTATGGCATGGAGACGGATAACCTTCTCAATCCAGCAACCCGATAACGAAGTCGCGTGGAGACACTTATGAGTTCAGTGGTGGCGATTAATCAAAGAGCGAGGAGCGCAGAACAGAAAGCGTTGCGGCGGCAAGCCGTGTTAGATGCCGCCGAACTGTACTTTCATGAAGCGGGCTATGAGGCATTTTCGATGGCGCAACTCGCCAAGAAGACGGGCGTCGCCAAGGGCACACTCTACCTTTACTTCCAAACCAGAGAAGAACTTTTCCTGACCCTTTATGAGCACAGCTTGATTCGCTGGAGTCAGGTTTTTATCGCTGAGTTGTCAGGCGCCATGACGAGTCAGGCTTACGCCCAGTTGCTCTATCAAACGGCCTTAGCCGACGGCGTGTTCTTGCCTTTGCTGATCAGACTCGAACACGTCATCGAGCACAATGTTGCGATCCCCCGGCTGATCGAATCGAAGCGCGTCTTCATACAGCAGGTAGAAATTGTGGCACAACGCTCAGCGACAGCGCTCAGATTGAGCACAGCGCAAGCCAGTGAAGTCGTCAAAACGATGGGGGTCCTGTTGATCGGTGCGACGCAAACCGACCAAAGCCCTTCGTTAGATAACGAAGCCTTGCCGGTGGATGTTCAGCATCTGATCGCCAGCTTTTCCTCTGAACCACTTTTTATAAAAAACGCCGTGCGCATCATAGAAGGCGTGCGCGCAGAAGCGCCCCCCCCTATTTGAACAAATCAAAAAATCGAACGCTTGGGCGAATCGCGAGACATCGCCTAACAGAAAGCCTGCAGGGCAGGCTCGGAGACACACCATGGGTATAGCGGAACACGACCAGATTACGCAGGCGGCCGGACAGAATCTGAGCGCATTAGTCGAACGACAGAGGAGCCAGTTTCGTGCTGAGGGTGAGGTCACCTATGCGACAAGAATGGACCGCCTGAAAAGACTCAAGGCGCTGATCATTGAAAACAAAACAGCGTTCGCGGAAACCACCAAACGCGAATTCAATGGGGCTCGATCCTATGAATTCAGCTTGTTTTCAGAGTTTGCCTCAAAGGTCGAGGCCATTGAGTATTCAATGAAGCATTTGAAAGCCTGGATGAAGCCAGAAAAGCGAAGAGCCAATAAACCCATGAATTTTTTAGGGGGAAAGAGCCAAGTCAGGTATTACCCAAAGGGGGTTGTTGGCATCATTTCTCCCTGGAATCTGCCCTTTGGCCTCACTGTGGCACCGTTAACTCGATACTCGTAAAAGGGTTGGCGGGTTAGCAGCAGCTCAGCGTGGGTCCCATGATCAGCAGGTGCAACGACTCACGCGCTCCCAACTCGTTAGGCTTCTAGTGCTGTTGCGCCTGATCTAACTCTGATGGGTGCGGCATTGCTCTAGAGGTCCAAACGTAGCACAGCGCCGCAATCACGGCCGCCGCGCCACAGACGCTCATTAGCGAGTAGTTTAAGGATTTGAC
>CAJQKG010000277.1 GCA_905478845.1 uncultured Luminiphilus sp. | reverse complement strand
TCATGGCTGTGATGGTGCTGGTGTTATCGGTTTCTCGCTACGGCGATATCAAGCTGGGTCCGGATCATGCCGAACCCGATTATGGGTTTTTATCTTGGTTCTCTATGTTATTCGCCGCCGGTGTCGGTGTTGGGCTGTTGTTTTACGGGGTCGCTGAGCCGGTATTGCACTTTTTATCGCCTCCGGTTGGCGAGGGAGGCACTGAGGCCGCCGCCGCGGGGGGTATGCAGCTCACTTATTTGCACTGGGGCTTTAATGCGTGGGCTACTTATGCAGCCGTCGCCATGGTGCTCGCGTACTTTTCTTATCGGCATAATTTGCCCTTAACACTCCGATCGGCCTTTTATCCCCTGATCGGTGACCGAATCTATGGGCCAATAGGTGCCTCGGTCGATGTTTTCGCGGTGATTTGTACGACTTGTGGTATCTCGGTGAGCCTAGGTTTAGGCGTGTTACAGATCAACACGGGACTTAATTATCTCTTTGGTGTCGCAATAGACGCCTGGATTCAGGTGTTACTGATTTTCGCCACGATGGCGGTGGCCACGGTGTCAGTGATCATGGGTCTGGATTCAGGTATCAAACGACTTTCCGAGATTAATACCGTCTTGGCCGTCTCGCTGCTGCTACTGATTTTATTCGCTGGGCCGACGGCACTGCTTTTGTCCGGAACACTGCAAAACTTTGGTGGCTACATCGCCAGTGTGGTGCCGAGAACCTTTGATCTCTATGTGTACGCTCCCACTAACTGGCTGGGAGACTGGACTATTTTCTACTGGGGGTGGTGGATCAGTTGGACCCCCTTTGTCGGCATTTTTGTGGCGCGTATCTCCAGAGGAAGGACCATTCGTGAGTTTTTGATTGGCGTGACCGTTGTACCGACATTATTCGTCTGTTTGTGGTTGGGCGTGCTGGGTGGCAGCGGTATTGACCTAATTTTAAATCAGGGCGTGACGGAACTCGGTGATGCGATTTTAGATAACCCTGCGGTGGGGCTATTCCGGTTCCTCGAGTTTTTACCGGCGACCGAGCTGCTGAGCATGATTTGCCTTGGCATGATCGTCATTTTCTTTGTTACCTCGGCCGATAGCGGCGCGATGGTGCTGAATATGCTCAGCGCGCACGGTCGGGACGATACGCCCGCGCTGCAGCGATCAATTTGGACGTTAGTGATTGCCATTACAGCGTCGGTGCTTTTGCTCGGCGGTGGCCTTCAGGCGCTGCAGGCTGCCACCATTGCGAGTGCGTTGCCCTTTGCGATCGCATTGCTGGGCGCTTTTTGGGGTTTTGCCAAGTCGATTAGGGTCGATGGCGCCAAGCGCCAGGCCGTGTCGACACCGGCACCACCGCCCGCACAGGCGCAACAATGGCGTGAGCGGTTGAACAATCTCTTCGAATACCCCGCTGACTCAGCGGTGCGGGCATTTCAGAAAAATACGGTGGTGCCCGCGATGCAGGCCTTTACCGCCGAGCTAGCGGGCCATGGCGTCGATGCGGCGGTGATCAATGAGACAGAACAAGGCGCTCGACTTGAGGTCTATCACGGTAATGAAGTGGATTTTGTCTATGCCGTGCAGGAACGCAGCCACGCATTACCGGATGCCTCTATTGCCGTTAAGGATCAGGTGGACGCGATTATCGACGGCAGTTTTTCCCGCGCAGAAGTGCATCTTGCAGAAGGGGGACAGGACTACGATGTGATGGGCTGGTCAGAGGAACAGATCATTGTCGATATCCTGAATCAGTACGAGGATCATTTACACTTTCTGCACACGGTACGATCCTGAATCCGGTTATTGCACGATGGTGACAGGATGAATGGCCGCTTTCTGGCGGTTGGGGTTTACGCTGAGCATTTCTGGAATCATGGTATTGAGTGCGGCCTGCCGGTTCTCAGGTGCCGGGTGCGTGCTCAAGAATTCGGCGGGGCGCTTGTCGTTAAGATCTCCCATTTTTTGCCATAGCGTCACCGCCGCTTCAGGATCAAAACCCGCTTTAGTGGCTAACGACATGCCCATCACATCTGCTTCACTCTCTGCTGTGCGGCTATTGGGCAGGGTGAGCGCTACATTGGCCGCCATTGCGGCGCCGGCCATCGCGGCACCACTGTTGTCCGAGGCAACCCCAATGATCGCGACCCCCAGCGTCGTCGCCATAGCGCGCGACATGCGTTCGGCCGTGTGATTCGCTAGCGCATGGGATATTTCGTGGCCCATTATCTGAGCAAATTCATCATCGGTTAACTCAAGCTTGTCGAATAGCCCGGTGTAAGCGGCCATGCGCCCGCCCGCCATGCACCAGGCATTGACGGTATCGGGGTCATCAACAATCGCAACGCTCCATTTCCAGTTTGCGCTCTCAGGAAACTCAGACACCGCGACAGACACCAATCGACCGGTGATACGCGCCACTCGTGCCACGATCAAGGGGTCGTCGACCAGCTTGTCTTCATCATCAAGTTGACGCACGGTGCTGAGGTAAGCGGTTTCCGATTCGATGATCGCGGCATCCGGGGAAATCAAGATAAACTGATTGCGGCCGGTTGGGCTCGTGCTGCAGCTGACGAGCAGCACAAGACAGCTGACAAGCCATAGGTATTGAGAACGAAAGCATCGAAACGCGTTTTTCATGGGCATGACTCTGACGGCGGCGGTAGTCCCTTGAAGCCTAGCCAAAACCCGCGGGGGTGGCTATGGCATTTCTCACAGCTTAACCAAGCGGTGCTCAAGGACTACCCCGGTTCGGATTCCTCGCCTGCGATCACCCGCAAGAGGCCTTTATAGACCCCGCGCGCGTTTGATTCACCGATGATGACGCGGTAAACGTCTTCGCTGATGGGCAAGCTAATATCCTTCTCGCGCGCTAACTCAATCACGGTTGGCGCGCTTTTGACCCCCTCTGCCACCATATGCATGCTGCTGATGATCTCGTCTATAGGGCGTCCTCTCGCTAATTCCATACCCACATGGCGGTTTCTACTTTGTGGACTGGTGCACGTGGCAATCATATCGCCCATGCCGGCGAGCCCTGAGAACGTGTTGGCGTTGCCGCCGAGTGCACTACCGAGCCTGCTCATTTCCGCCAAACCACGCGTAATCAGTGCCGCGCGCGTATTGTCGCCAGCGCCGAGTCCGTCACCCATTCCCACTGCAATGGCGATGATATTTTTGAGCACACCGCCCAACTCACATCCGATGACGTCGCGGTTGGTATAAACGCGGAACAGTCCCGCATTCAGCACGGGCTGCAATCGGAGAGCGGCCTCGTGTTCTGCGAGTGCCAGTACACTGGCTGCCGCTTGTCCTGTGACAATTTCTCGTGCCAGATTAGGCCCTGTTAATACCCCGGGAATATTGGTGGGCGCTATTTCTGCGATGATTTGAGTCATGCGCATGCGGCTGCCTTTTTCTAACCCTTTACTGAGACTGATGACCGGTATGTGCTTGGGCAATTGAGTGAGCGCGCTCCCCAGAACCTCCCGAAAGTGGCTGCTGGGCACGGCAATCAGTACGGCATCCGCTTCAGAAACCGCCGAGTGGATATCCTCGGTCGCGGTCAGTTTTGGGTGCAGCGCGGCATCCTCTAAAT
The DNA here is from genome assembly GCA_905478845.1 of uncultured Luminiphilus sp. Lineage (GTDB taxonomy): Bacteria > Pseudomonadota > Gammaproteobacteria > Pseudomonadales > Halieaceae > Luminiphilus. The sequence goes on along the minus strand of CAJQKG010000277.1, from coordinate 13,883 downwards.
AACGGTGGTTGCGATGCTCCCGATTAATTTGGTCGACGATGGCCGCATCGCGTGCCCACAATACGGTGTGGCAGTTGCGACTGATCACTGAGGCGGTAGTGGTGCCCCATGAGCCACCGCCTAGCACCGCGATTTTAGATGGTTTCACGTGCGACATCCCTCAATGTGCTACCACCTCGTTCGGCGATACTCAAAGCCCTGATGACCTCAAGGCGCCTGACTAATTGATTCAAATCGTCCGCATACTGCGCCAGGTCCTCGTCAGAATCGGCCACACCGCGGCTCATGAATGCTTTCCAAGAATTGGTGAATAACAGCTTTCCAATAGAAGCCTCACTACTGATGCGCCGTTGCAAGTATGCCTGCTTGCCAAAGCGCATGCACAGGTCCACAAAAACCGCTTGGTCTCCGTCGATGGTATTAGCTTGCCTCATGAGGACGTCAGCCCCAATGCTGTAGGCCTCAGCAAAGACCGTCAGTGCAACGTGAGCGAGTTTAGGTGCCAGCGTGTTGAGTATTTTTCGACCATTTTCTGCGTTGTCGCAAAGTTGACTCTGCCAATCTGGTACCTCCAGACAAAGCTCCTCATCAATCTGAGCCTCGAAAGTCTGGCTATCGGGATAGAAAAATTCGAACTTGAACAGGTCACGGAGCGCTCGCACTTCGCGCCAAAAACACGCGAGCGCGGTTTCTTCTTTTTCATTTTCACTGACGGCGAGTAGGGCGAGTTCTGCGACCGCTCGACTCAGGAAAAAATGAACAATGGTATTGCGGTAGAAGCTGGCAATTGGTGCTTGGCCATCGGCAATGCCGTAGACCGTTTCCGGCCCACCATCAAAAGCCGTAATGATTCCTTCTTTCATCATATTGCTCAACAGGCTTTGCATGTCACTGGCAAAATGTAAATTAAAGTCGGGGGATAACCGAACGCCTCTGCTAGTCGCCCACTGAGTCATGATGGTGACATCACGAATAATTTCAGCCTCTGTCAACGCACGAGGAAACGCACCCAATAGTGACGTGGATACGACTGCTGGAAAGGTGGCTGGTGTCACCCGGTTGGCTTCTACGGCAACTTGGAATGCAATCTTTGAAATAGCCAGTTGGTCACCCGGATCAGGTGCAGTTGCTAGGCGGACGGGTTGTCCAAAATCGACATGAATACGCCCCATCGGGCGAGCGAGACTGCGCAAATAACGGATTAGCCAGCCAATTGATTCAGGTGCCTTTGGCGTACCCGATTGCTCACGCGCGTATTCTTCTGCATCGCGAATTAAATCGTAAGACACTGACACCGGGATAATATGGATATCCTGAGATCCCGCATGATGCGCCCCTTCCAGGACATATTTGAGTAGCCCGTACTTTGGAGGCATCAGCTTGCCTAGGCGAGACCGCGTTCCCTCAAATGACCAGGTCATCGGAAAGCGCTTCTCCATTAAATACCCAATATACTGTTTGAGGCTGAGCTTGTAGATGTCATTGTCTTGAAAACTGCGACGGATAAAAATGCCGCCGGCGCGCCGCAATAAGAAACCAAGGATTGGCACATTTAAGTTGGCGCCGCCAAAAAAGTGCGGCATCGGAAAATTATTATCAAATAATATTTTGGGCACCACGAACCCGTCGATATAGGTTTTGTGGGTCCACAGCAGTGCCGATGGATACTGCCGGACAATTTGTCGCACCCGTTCAACATCCTCGGCGTCGTATTGGAGTGTTCTGTCGTAGCCCAATCCCAAACAGATACCGCAGACCTTTGCCCAGACATCGAGCCAAAAACGTGTCGGAATGGAGATCATTTCTTTCAGGTACTGATTCGCTTCCGCACGAACGGCTTTGGTGGACCTCTCTGACTCATCTGCAATGGCGCGGAGTCCTGCTTTAAATGACAGGTTATGACGGAGGCTCTGTCGCACATAGCGCGGCACTTTGTATCGTCCGCCAATCAGCTGTCGTTCTGCGATGTCGAGCACCACCGCCGCTTGGCGAGCCACAAAAACCGCAAAATCCTCCGGCTGTTGGGCCGCTAGCACCCCCGTTTTACGGTGAAATCGGTCGCCAAGATCCTGCGAAGATCCTGGTTCTCCTGATGTGAAATGGATGCGTTCAGGGTGTCTATGGGCGACATAGCGCGCCAGCCAGTTGGGTGGTCGGCGCTCGCCGCCTCTAATTAAATCTGCCAGTTGAGGGCCGCTTCGCGTTTCCCGCTTTGGACTGAGCCAGGAGATCCTAAGGGGGGCGACATAAGCATCGGGATGCGCTGCGAGTGCGTCAGCGAGCGCGTCAACGATGAGCGTTTTGCGGTCATTTCGGAGGTTCAGGCATAAAATAATCGCTGATCGTGACGGTGCCTCGTTTGTGGTAATCCACTGTGTGAGTAAGCGTTGTTCGTAACCGCGCGACGTATCGAGCAGAAAAATAATAGGCGCGTGGGGGGTGGGCCAAGGGCTTCGCTCAAGCTGTGTTTGCAACCGCGACGCCTGCGACACTCAGTGTCTCGTCGCCTCGGGGGCATCATTGGTTGGCTCCCGGGATGGCTGATTGCTCTCGATGATGCGCGCTTGCAGTGTTTGCTTGGGATGGTCGTCGCTGGCGTTTTCTTTTCGATCACCGCGTTGGCGCACTGTTTGACCACGAACCTCCGGTTTTAAGTCGTCGGGCGTGTGATCTTGAAGCGCGACCGTTTCTTCAACCGACAATTCGGGTTGTGATAGGGCGCGCAGAAATGCATTGCGAACGTCTGTGACATGCTCCTGCAGCGTCTCGGTTGTCCAGTCGTTGGTTTGAATAGGGGGTAGTATGTCGATATGCACGGTGCCACTGCGAAAGATGCGATCGCCTTTGGGCGAAATATCGTGGGAGTTGTGAATCACGACCGGCACAATGGGAACGCCAGATTGCATCGCCATATGAAAGCCGCCCTTTTTAAAGGCGCCTAATTTTCTCGTGGGTGCGCGCGTTCCTTCTGGCGCAATCACCAGGCTCTTTCGCTCTTCCTTCAAGGCGTGGACTAATGGTTTCATGGTCTCAATGGCGGCGGTTCGGTCACTGCGGTCAATAAAAACCACACCCGCGGCGCCCATAAGTGGACCAATAAAGGGCATGTTTTTCAGCTCCCGTTTACCGACGCCCACAATATCCCGGCGGACTAAGCTCGCCATGATCAACATATCGGCATTGCTTTGGTGGTTGAACATGAAAATAGCGGGCCGATGATTCCATAGGTGCTCTCGTCCGCGAACATCGAGATCCAAGCCAATCAAAGCGCTGGCTGTCTCGGCGAAAAGCGAGATGGAAAAATTGATCGAGTCCCGGCGGGAACCGCTCAGCGCGTAAAGCGGGAGTCCCAGTAAAAAACTCCCCACTAATGAGCCCGTCGCGGCGAGTGAGCGCAGAACTTGGCTGCCCGAGGCGTTGCCTCGGCTGGTGAAATGAGCCGATGCCCAGCCCTGCTCTCTCGCAATGAGGCGGAGCTGACGACTTCCGTTGAGCACGACAGGGTGTCCGACTGCCTCCAGTAGTTCGATGTCATCGGTACTGTCGCTGTAAAAAAAACAGTCGGTTAACGTGCTCTTTTTGGCTTCGGTAAATGTCTCGGCGGCCAGCACCTTGCCATCGCCAAAGCAGGTCGGTTGGAGCACCCGGCCAGTGAACTGACCATCGATGACTTCAAGGTCTGAGGTGTAAACATCGTCTATGCCTAGGTCTTTGGCGGCGGGGCGGACCTGGTAGGGCGTCGCAGAACTGACAATAGCGATACTGTGGCCTTTAGCGCGATGCGCTTCAATCAGTTGGCGCGCTTCGGGATAGATTAATCGCGCAATGGCCCTGCGAAATAGGCGCTCGCTGTTGGCAATGTAGTCCGCCTCAGGTCGACCCGCTAGATATTGAGCATGAACCGCCATGAAGGCGGAAAAACCCAGTGACCCCAGACCAAAGCGCGTCGCTGCTTGGGTCAACTGCGCTAAGTCTGCGGGAGAGAGTTCTCCTCGTACTATCTGGTCCTTGAGAAAGGCGCTGGCCGAATAGCCGGAAATAATGGTGCCATCAAAGTCGAACAGCGCACAGATCTGTGGACCGTCTTCAGAATCAGCAATATTCTGCAATAGCTTTACAATCGCCACTGGGTACCTGCCTTTGTGCCCTCAAGGGCCCTATATGGCTTAGACTCTACACCGTGGCCGCTGGCAGCACCAAACGTAAAAAGCGCAAAAACTACGGCCGCCGCGCTGTCACCAAGATGGTCGTAGTACGAGAAAAAAGGCCAATTGGCCTTGCTGGGTCGCGACATTGTTCATGTGAATGATCGACGAACTGGATTGCTTGGGCATCTCGGTTAATTCATGATGACGACTACCGGTGACTGCCCTGCAAAGCCCTCAGCGGGATATCGGTGGGGGCAGGTAACGCTTGTCTTGCGTCGGTTGGGCGCTCGCCGCGCCTAGTTTTGCTGGCGAGTCACCGTCTATCCCGATGGACGGCCATTATTGCGACAGACAACCACAGGGAGTGGTGATGACAAAGTGGACAACAGCCTTGATGCGCCGCCGAGTGAAACCCATTGTCGCCTGGCGTGCCATGCGCAGATTATTGGCAGACCCTGATGACACGACGCAGGTGTTTAACATTATCGAAGCGCTGAAGGGCGATAGCCTGAGTCAGGCAACCCACCGCCTGCGCACGAGTGAAGGCGGTCGCAAGTTGTTGCAAAAAAAACCCGACATTGTCACCAAGCTGAATGATCGTGCATGGTTATTGAGCCTGCCTGCGGGCAGTCTAGGCAGAACCTATTATGATTTCGTGCACGGCGAAAATTTATCGGCTGATGGACTGATTTCATCCAGCGACGCGGTCTCTCGTTCCGAGGCTTTTCTTGGACTTTCCGACGACGAGATTTGGCTGGCTGATCGGCTGCGCGATATCCATGATTTGCAGCACGTGATGACCGGCTACGGCAGAGATCCGGTGGGTGAGGTGAGCCTGTTATCTTTCATGACGACCCAAAATCCAAACCGGGGCATCCGCTTTATCGTGTGGATCGCGACCCTACAGTATCTGCGCCAAGTCCCGCAGTTTGATATCAGAACATTGATTCGCGAGGGTGCAGCGATAGCGCGCCAGGCGCAGTGGATGCCGGCAATTGATTGGGAAGAGAAACTACCGCAGCCACTGAGTGCTGTGCGAGCCGAGCTGGGGTTCCAGCCACCCATCCGTTATCAACGGTTGCGCGACCAGGCACCACAGCTGCTGCTCGCGGTGTGATCTGGCTAAAGCAGTCCGGCTGGCTTGAAACCGACCCCTTGTCAGCTGGCTAAGTGATCGGCAAGAGTTCTGCTACCCTAAAGCCATTATTTCTTCAGGCACCGGCGCAATGAATTTCGAGTTCTCAGAAGAGCAGCACCTGCTGCGCGATCAAGCGCGAGCCTTTCTCGCGGAGTTCTGTCCTACCGATACTGTCAGAGCAGTTTTAGACAGTGATAACGAGTGGGACCGCGGGCTATGGCAGCGTGTGGCGGAGATGGGTTGGACTGCCACGGTGATTCCTGAGGCCTATGGCGGGTTAGGACTCAGTCATTACGAACTGGCGATTCTTGCTGAGGAAATGGGCCGTTCAGTTGCGCCGCTTCCTTTTAGCAGCTCTGTTTATCTCGCTAGCGAGGCGATTGTGGCGTTTGGGTCTGAAGGCCAGAAAGCGGAATGGCTACCGAAGCTGGCGAGCGGTGAGTGTGTCGGTACGGTTGCGATGTGGGAGCGACCGGGCGCCTTGACACTAGAACAGCTCGCAACGCGCCGTTTGGGCGACAGCATTAGCGGGGTTAAATCCCCGGTGCCCGATGCTGGCGTGGCCGACGTCGTCGTTGTACTGGCGCATTCAGAGGCGGGTTTGGAGGCCTGCCTTGTGCCAATGGATCAAGCAGGCGTGCAGCAGCAAAGCGTCATGACGCTCGATGCCAGTCGAGGCCACAGTACGCTGACGTTCGATCATGCGCAGGCAGAGGTGCTCGGTCACAGCACGATTGAGCAATGTGCTTGGGAACGTCTGATCGATGGCGCCGCAGTGATGTTTGCATGGGAGCAATTGGGTATCGCCGAATCAGCGCTAATACAAGCGCGGGACTATGCCTTACAGCGATTTGCCTTTGGTAGGGCGATTGGTTCGTATCAGGCCATTAAGCACAAATTGGCGGCCATGTACGTCAAAAATACGCTAGCGCGGAGCAACGCCTACTATGGTGTGTGGGCACTTGCCGAGAACAGTGCTGACCTCCCCTTGGCTGCCGCGACCGCGCGGGTGGCGGGTATTCAGGCGGCGGCCTTTGCGGCAGAAGAGAACATACAAACCCATGGTGGGATGGGTTTCACCTGGGAATTTGACTGTCACTTTTATTACCGGCGGGCCAAATTATTAAGTTTGGTCATCGGTAGCGAGGCGGTCTGGCAAGACAGGCTGGTGTCTGGCTTGACACATCAACCTGCAACTGCAGCGTGAGGTAGAGAGTATGGATTTCAACGATACCCCAGCAGAGGCGCGCTTTCGTGAAGAAGCGGCGACCTGGCTAAGCTCTAACGTGCCCACCGATGACGCATTTTGGGCCCTGACCCCGTTAGAACAGGCAAGGCTTTGGCAGAAGCGCAAATATGACGATGGCTGGGCCTGTCTTGGATGGGCTCCCGAATGGGGGGGCCGCGGTGCTTCTCCCATCGAGGAGGTCATCTGGCGGCAAGAAGAGGCTCACTATGAACTGCCGACCAATTTTTTTCTGATCGGGCAGGGCATGATTGCCCCGACGCTCATGGCGTGGGCGACTGCAGACGATAAGGCGCGTTATTTACCTCCGCTGGCCAGCGGTGAAGAGGTGTGGTGCCAGTTATTTTCCGAGCCCGCAGGAGGCTCCGATTTGGCAGCACTGCGAACGCGTGCTGAGCCTGACGGCGATGATTGGATCATCAACGGCCAGAAGATTTGGACGTCGGGTGCGCATTACGCCGACTACGGTGTCATTGTCGTTCGCACTGACCCCACCTTGCCCAAACACAAAGGCCTCAGTTACTTTTATATTGATATGAGAGCGCCTGGTGTTGAGGTCAAACCGATTAAGCAGTTGACGGGAGATGCGGACTTCAACGAGGTTTACTTCACTGATGTGCGAGTATCCGACCGGCAGCGCCTCGGTGACGTCGGCCAAGGCTGGCAGGTCGCCTTAACGACACTGATGAATGAGCGCGCTGCGATTGGCGGCGGTATTGGCAAGATGGACGTTGATTTAGCCATTGCCATCGCCCAAGACGTTGAGCTTGACGGGCAACCCGCTATCGAGAATGCGGCAGTACGGACGCGGATAGCCGATTGGTATGTTCAGGAAGCAGGGTTGAAATACACGGGCTATCGGTCTTTGACCGCACTGTCTCGAGGCGCCCTTCCCGGCCCTGAAAATTCGATTGGTAAGTTGGTGGGCGCACCCAAAATGCAGGCAATGGCCTCGTTCCTGATGGATTTATTAGGGGCTAGTGGCGCGATTACTGATGAGGCGCTGGCGGCTAAAGCGGGCATTATCCAGCGTGCCTATATGGGGGCACCGGGTATGCGGATTGCTGGGGGCACCGACGAGATCATGGCCAATATCATTGCCGAACGGGTACTAGGCTTGCCTCAAGAGCCGCGATTGGATAAGGGCATTCCTTTTAATGAGGTGCCTACGGGTTAAGCAACACCACCCGCAAACCTGATGTACTATTTTTGGCGCAGTCATGGTGAGTAAAGAAGCGGCTACCGAGCGGTCTCAGATCGCGATAAAGGGCGGCTCGTCGGAACCGATGCCTGATGTTGCCAGTCTTGCGCAGTTCGACCAGCAGTCCGCTTCGCGCATGCTGCGCAGACTGTTGGTATTTGCTTGGGCGTTAGCGGGTGCCGTGGTGGCCTCTGCCCTATTCGGGTTGGGTTCGCCATTATCAAATGCGCTTGCGTTGCTGTGGTTCGTGATCTTGTCGCTTTTTTTACTGGTATGGCCAAAGATGAACATTTTTTGGCACCGGTCTGTTGCGCTGGCGCTGTTGGTCCTGTTGATCCTGAGATGGTCCTTGTCCTGGTTAATCGTTCCCCCCGCTGATGCCATGATGGGGATATTACTGGGTCTACTTTACACACCAATATTAGTGATGGTGACGACGCTGCTGTGGACGCGTTACAGCCTTGCGATTGGCGTGACCACTGGCCTCTTAATGGGCGCGATCGCCATTATCGGGAGTCGCCGTGAAGGGCTATCTGATGCCTATCTCAATGACTGGCGCTTGGGGTTGATGGTCGCCTGTGGGTACAGTTTATTTGCCTGGTTACTGAGTATTTGGGCGGGTGAGCGTGCTGAGTTGCAGCACACCGCTGAGCGTATCGAGCGCCTTCGTGAAGCGGCTAATACCGATACCTTAACGGGGATTGCCAATCGTCGAGTTGCAGAGCATAGGCTTCACGCCTTCGCAGCGGGGCAGCGCCGATACGCCATCATGATGATCGATATTGATCACTTTAAATTGATTAATGATCACCATGGGCATGACACGGGTGACCGGATTCTTCAACGAGTCGCTGAAGTCTTGACTAGCCGCATGCGGCCGCAAGATACCGTGGCGCGGTGGGGCGGTGAAGAATTTCTGGTGATTGCAGAGAGTGTGACGCGCGATGAGGCAGCGATGATCGCGGAGTCCCTAAGAAGTTTGGTGGAGCGCGATACGCAAGAAGTACTGGCGACGACCATTAGTATTGGTGTGGTGCACAGTCATGTGGGACGACGCACGGAGCAAATGTTGAAGCGCGCAGATGAAGCGCTATACGCCGCCAAAAATTCTGGTCGTAATCAGGTCATTACGCTGTAAAGCAAAACGGGTTGTTACTCGTCTGTGTCGAGACTGAATTTTAAAAATACTTCGTCGAGCTGGTAGCCGAGGCCTTTGTAGAGTCTCTGTCCTGCCGTATTGCTGCGTGCAGTTTCAAGATCGATTCTTGCAGCGCCCTGTGCGGTCGCCCAGTGACGCGCGGCTTCCATCAGAGCACGACCGATGCCGCCGCGCCGCGCACGATCACAGACGTATAAATCATAAAGCACAAAGTAGTTGACCAGATCTACAGAGCAAAGCGCCGGGTAGAGTTGCGTAAAACCCTGTATGCCAGCATTCGTTTCTGCCACAAAAATCACCGAACGTTCCAGTCTCAGATTCGTATCGAGCCAGACTCTCGCTGCGACCGGATCAGGAGCGCATTCATAAAACTGTCGATATTGGTCAAATAATATGACCAGCGAGTCGAGGTCATCGGTGGTGGCTATTCGACAATCACAGGGTAAAGTCATAGGGAGATATTCCTTATCGAGCTCCACGCTAATTTATCGCGCTTCGGTGCAATCTGACAAAGTATCGATGGCGGTCGCCGTGGCCCTACCTGCGTGAGCAGTGAGCCTTCGTCTCGGGCTGGTTTAATTGTACTCAGGGAGCTGAGGGTTGCAGCAATTAAACAGCCGTGTATTCAGTTGTCATGTGCTTTCTTCGCCGTCCCAGTTGACAGTGTCTGAGCGCCCTGACTGCCGTTCGTCAACGATAAGGCATCATCCCCGTCTCTGAATAATGACAATCGACTGTCACTTATTGCACTGTTAACTGTCACTTATTGCACTGTTAACTGTCGCTTTTTGCACCCCTGAGAGTGGCATAAAGGTCGCTATAATGAGCACCAAAATTGACCTAGCGTTTTTCATTATGATCAGCAACGAGCAGGAAGCACAGCAAGTGGTTATCCGACACATCGGGGGCTTTGCCTGGCCTACGGCGATGTTGTTTGCTTTGTGCGCGCTGGTCTTCCTCGCTTGCGTGCGCAATCTGCTGATAGACCCCGTCTTTTCTCTGTGGACATTAGCAGGGATCAGTTTCTGCGCTTATGCAATGTATACGCCACTTCACGACGCAGTCCATGGTGCCGTGACAGGCATGAGTCTAGAGCGGCGATGGATGAACGAGTGGGTAGGCTACTTGGCAGCCCATGTACTGGGGGTGTCGTTTGTTGCACATCGGCGGAGCCATTTGCAGCATCATCGTGCCACGAATCATCCCACAGACGATCCCGATGGGGCTTTTGCTGCCAGTAATCTCCCGCAGCTGGTGGCGATGTGGTTAAAAGGAATACCCAAAGAGTGGGTTTTTGCCCTGAAGTTTGAGCATTTTACTGTGGCCGAGCGACGCACGGTTCGTCTTGAATATCTGGCTATCATGATCACTCGCGGACTGGTATTGCTATTGTGTGCTGATCTTGGTGTGACCGTCATGACCCTACTACTGGGGCAAATGCTGGGAAACTCGGTACTGACGACCCTGTTTGCTTGGTCAGTTCATCACCCCCACTCTGAACAAGCGCGTATGCAAACCACCACGGTGTACCAAGCGCGCGGGGGCCTCGATACCCTCATGACATGGCTTTGGGTCTATCAGAACTATCATGCCATTCACCACCTTTACCCCAAGGTACCTTTTTTTCGTTATCGGTCTCTCTACCGAGCGCTAGAACCCTACCTGCTCAGGAGCGGCGTGCCGGTAAAACGAGTCCTCTAATACCGCGGTGCTGCGCTCACACCTGAAGCGCTAATAAGCCCTTTTTTCCTTTTTTATTGTGCTTCCCAGGGCGTCTGGATCCGCTATTGTCACTAATGGTGACATTACCCCTAAAAACGGGCATATTTGGTCGTCCCATTGAATAGGCGATCACGCGGTGTGGTCTGCTTAAAAAAACAGGAGAGGCATTATGAGCAAAGCAATGTGTTGGATTGTTGTGTGTTGTTTAGCGGGATTTACCGGCATGGTTTCTGCGGAGCGATTGGAGGCTTTCCGTTGGCAAGCTAACTCCTCATCGCCGGCAGGTTTAGTGCAGGGCATGATGACTGCGGCAAAGATGCATGAGAAATACGGTGCGCAAGTAGGCATTTATCGCATGGATGTGGGTGGATCGGGTTATCCAACCTTCGACTACATCCTACGCTGGGATTCAGCTGAAGCGTGGGCGAAAACAAAGGAAACGAACACTAACGAAGAGTGGCAGGCCTTTTGGGAGCAAGCGGCTGCATCACCCTCCGGTACCCTGCTGTACTCCCTTGAAGGTTTGAATTGGGATGCGTCAGCTAAAGCGGCAGATTTTGCCCAAGACGGCCCTTATCGCGTTTATGTTTGGCAGCCTAATGCCGGCAAAGCGGCTGCGGTGTATGCCGCGTTTTCAAGAGCTAAGGAAATGCATACGGCGATGGGTGCCAAAGTCAGCATTTATAACGAAGGTGTGGGCGGCACAGGTAAAGTGCACTACGTCATGTCCTTTGACGACTGGGCAGAGATGGCCGCTTTCGGCGATAAGGTCGCAGCCAGCGAGGAATTTCGCTTTTTACAGGCTGCTGCAGCAGGCGCTGCAACCCCCATCGGCTCTATTCAAGGCGAGCCGCTCTATTACACCGGCCAATAGACGTTGAAGTCAGGTTGGCGCCCCATCTTTGCGGGGCGCCATTATTAGATCTAATCACCAATAGGAGTTACAAGATGCGATGGCTACTGGCAGCATGCCTATTTCTTTTCACTGCATCGGTTTTTGCAGAGGATGCGATACGAGAGGTCAAAACCGCTAATCCCTTTATTTTATTGCACCCAGAATCACAACAAGCGGCCGCGGCTGCGTATTACGAGGCGGTTGAGAAAAACGTGTTTAATGGCGCTATCCCCCTTAAGCATGCCCAGCTTGCCGCTATTTCTGCATCGGTTGCGATGAAGTGTGTTTATTGCATCCCAGCACATGCGGCTTTTGCCCGTGCGGCGGGGGCTACTGAGGAAGAAATTAAGACGGCAGTGGCGATTGCCGCCGATGTCGCGCTGAACAGCTCTATGCTCTATGGCAATCAGTTCGATATGGATACGTTCATGCAGATGATTGAGTGACTGGATGGCGGCCTGTCCCTCATGGATAGCCTCAGCCATCCTATCTGGGCTCGCGCTAACCTTTTCGTCCTAACTTTACCTGCCCTCACCTTACCCGCCTTAACCTTACCCGCCATAACCTTAAGGAGTACCGAGTGAATACAATGAAGCACATTAACAATTTCAGTGCCTGGACCGGAATCTTGCTGTCATTATGGTCAGTGAATGCTTGGTCTACCCCGGCCATGTCTGTTTTGACGGTTAATAGCAAGGACCCTGCGGCGTACATGCAGTGGGTGCAGAAAAGTGGGCCGGCGATTGCCGAATCAATTGACGCGGCAGTGGGCGGCGTATGTCTGCCGTCTGCGGGATATTACGGCCCTGGAGAGCTGTATTACTGGCATTTATTCAATGATCATGCGACGGCGTTGGGTTCAGAGCAATACAACCCGACGGTCATGGCTGAGCTTAAAAAATTAAAAGGCAAGCGCATGGTGTCACGCGGAGATGCGTACAGCGTGTTGATGGCCGAGCCCGGTGACTATCAGGCGGGCGATAGTTTTGCGAATTGGAATCTCATCATTTCTACAGATGACCCCGCGCAATACGTGAAAGAGGTGGCGCGATTGTCAGCGACCGCTGATAACAATGGATTTGCGGACATACGATTCACTGTGTATCGCTACCTTAGCGGCGAAAATGCGGGCAAGCTCATGGCCTCCATTGAGGCTCCGGACGGTTATCGTCTCGGTGCGATGCTCGATGCGTTGGACAGTGAGTGGGCCTCTGAAATTCTCAATGACATGGCCGACATTCGTGAATACGAACATGGCTTTACGATGAACTGCAATGTCGTGTACGCCAAAGGCAATTAATTGATTTGTGGGGCTGGTGTTTGGTCAGTCAGGCGCCAGTCCCTGCAGCTTGTGTGCCAATAACTGCTCGAAAACCTCGAAATCACCCTCGCACCCGGCCAATTGATCTTTGGAGATCAGTATGTCGACACTGCCGTTGGTGTCTACTGCAACACAGGGAAGTTGTCCGCTGACGTGAGACAGCATGTGATGAGGCACCTCATCTCTGTGCAGCCAAGTGAGCTGCGTCGTGGCACCTTGTCGCTGTCGCCAAGCGCGTTTCCCCGTCGGACGCCAGCCGTGCGAGACATCACATAACGCACAATCAGCTCGCCCTAACAATTTATCAATGAGATAGCTCAGCTCGCCCGCTAACGAACCGTCTGCATCATAAATTGCGTAGAGCGAGCGCTCAGATATCACACCATCAATCCTTTAAACGACGACACTGCAGTGTTATACAGATTTCCTTGAGAACAGATCTTAGGCGTTTAAAATGGACTTTGCGCATCGACAGGTCTTCATTCGTAGGATGTTTAGCGCGGTTGCTTTGACACTGCTTTGCGCAGTGACATGCCCCATTAATACCCATGCCGATACCTTATCATTAGAGCTGACCCGCGGAGAGCGGATGCCGGAGCGAGTGGTCTCGCTGAAGCAGTTGCAAGCTCGGGCCGGGGACTACCTCAGAATTCAATCCGAACTGGGTGAGGAATACCGCGTCAAGATTGACCGCGTATCGCGATCCAATCTGGGCAATAAGGTCATCGCGGGACGCACCGATACGGGCGCTCGTTTGACCATGGTGCTGTCATCACTGGGAGCGCTTCAGGGGTCACTTAGAGAGGGGACGCGAACGTACCGACTCGCTCAAGAGGGCGATGACATCGTGTGGCACGAGGCCGAGCCCTATTTGGCACGACCGGCGGACCAAGGGACCCTTTTCAAGCGGCGCTCCGGGGTGACGACGTGGCCATCTCAGCGTCTTACCCGCCAATCGGTGCCGCCCCAGACGCGGTTGGACCTGTCTGACGAGCAGGTGGCATATCCGGCTTATAGCTCGGGAACCGCCACTATTGACCTCTTGTTTTATCA
>CAJQKG010000276.1 GCA_905478845.1 uncultured Luminiphilus sp. | reverse complement strand
CACGCAAACACCCTCCCCCAGGCGCTCATGGGGCATGGCAACAACTGCCGCCTCTTTCACTTTAGGGTGAAGATGGAGACAGTCTTCTATCTCTTTAGCGCTAATATTCTCGCCACCCCGGATGATGATGTCCTTCTTTCGATCCGTGATCAGAACCGCACCCTCTGGCGTTTTTCGACCAATATCCCCGGTGTGAAAAAAACCATCGTCGGTATGAGCCTCCGCATTTTGATCTGCATCGGCATAGCCAAGGAACATGCCTGAGCCACGTGCCGTGATTTCTCCGTCCTCGCCATCAGGGACCTCTGCGCCCTCGTCATCGACAATACGCACTTCATAACCGTAAGCATGACCGTCAGTAGTGGCGGCCAGCTGAGCATCATTCAGCCAGCCCAGCGTGATAATAGGCGCCTCAGTGCTCCCGTAGACTCGAACCGTACGACAATTCTCCAATACGTCGTAAGCTCGTAACACCAACGCAGGGGGCACCGCAGCGCCCCCACATGAAAAAACCCTCATACTCGGCAAAGGGTCATTACGGCGTTCCGCCGCATCCAACAATTCTTGAAGGAACGGGGTCGCTCCCACTGTCATCGTGCCGCCAACCCGATGAATAAAATCAATACATTGGTCAGCGTTCCATCGCTCCATTAAGGCCGAACGACCGTCACGAATAAAGGGTAAATTAAGGCCGCTGCTATAGCCCGTAATGTGGGTAATAGGAGATGGCATGATCATGACGTCCGTCGAGTTGGTGCCCGAGTGATCGCTCGTATTATCAAGAATGCGCGTCAGTGTGTTGTGACTATGCAAAACCGCTTTCGGAAAACCGGTGGTCCCCGACGTATAGAGGCGGCACTTGATCGAGTTAGGATCAATCGCGGGCAAGCTGGACTCATCGGCCGGCTCACAATCAATGAGCTGCTCGTACTGTATCGTGTTGGGGTATTCGGCTGTCGCTCGAAGCGTGACGACATGTTCAAGACTGGGCAGCTCGGGCCGAAGCCGAGAAATCATATTGACGTAATCGATACTGCGGTGCTGATCCGGGATCAATATCAGCTTGCTGGCGGCATCACTCAAAATGAAGCGCAACTCAGCGTCACGATAAATCGGCACGATTGGGTTCACTACGAGGCCAAGCGCCGCCGCTGCGATATCAACAACGGCACCCTCTCGCCAGTTAGGGAACTGAAAGCTGATCACATCGCCAGCCGACAGGCCCAGCCTCTGTAGCGCCGCAATGAGTCGCAATGCTTCCTCAGCAATTGCCCCATAGGTGGCGTCAGGCTCATCTTCTAAGTAAATGGCAACGTCCTGAGGCTGCGACCGGCTCTTTTTAAAAGCCTCGACCGCAATCGTGGTGTTGCGCCACTCCCCTGCATCTCTTGCTAAGCGGTCTTTGTTAACTGTCATCATAGTTCTGTCAGTACCTTACACTGTGAAGACGGCGATCTTAACGCCTCAAAGGCCGATGGCATATCCTCCAGCGACACAACATCCGTGATCATCGCCGACGCGTCTATTCTCTGCTGACCCAACATCGCTATGACGGTCTCAAAATCATCGCGGGTGTATGCGATGGCGAAGTGCATCTGCAATTCCTTCAACAAAGCCGCCAAAGGCACAATCGTATCCGGTTCCTCACAGACCCCAACTGGGATAATTCTCGATCGACGCGGCGCAATGTCGATGCTCGCTTGGAGTAATCCCGGCGCACCGACACATTCAAAAATCACATCCGGCGCGCCCCCACTGACATCGCCAAACTCCTCTCCCAATGTCGCGCCCGGGGTTAATGTCCCTGTTGCGCCCAGCTGCCTCGCTAAAGCGAGCCGTTGCTCGGCAAACTCTGAGACCAAAACATCCTGAGCACCAAAAAATTGACACCATAGCGATACCGCAAGACCTACAGGACCACCACCAATAATGAGGACCCGCTCGCCCGCTTTTAACTGAGCCACACGCACGGCGTGCAGACCGACGGCGAGGGGCTCAATTAATGCGGCACTCTGCATCGCTAAGCCATCGGGCAATTTCAACGTTTCACTGGAACCTGTTTTCACGTACTCCGCAAAACCGCCAGGCGTATTCATACCCGTTAATTTCACCTGCGCACACTCAAACGGCCGTCCGGTAACACAGGAAACACAGCGGCCACAGCCAATAAAAGGCAATGCGGTCACCCTATCCCCAATTTCCCATTGATCTTTTATCCCGGAACCCACCTCGGCGACGTGACCACAAAATTCATGGCCCAGTATCGAATCGCATTCGGCCGCAAAGGCGCCCTCACGAGTCGAATGCAGATCAGTGCCGCAGATACCACAGTACGCAACCTTAACCACTAACTCGGTGGCCTCAGGCGTAGGATCCGGAACTTGCTCTACCTGTAATGGCTGGCCCAAATTTTTAAAAACCGCTGCCTTCATATCACACCCTCCTCGTTATTCTATTCTGCGCTACCGTCATAGCGATCTGTAAAACTACGTTCATCGTAACGCCGCCGCAAACTTCTCTGAGTCGCATTTCACAACCGTCCGGATTGCCTGCCAGACAATAGCGCTCGTATACTTTTTGACTTTAACTCACATTAAGTTGAGAATAACTCAAATTATTTTTACAAGCCCCATAAAAAATCATCCGTAACGCGTAGGCTCTGAGATCCTATACCAACAAGACAGATTGACCCTTTTTACCGACTAAAAATCTACTAGCGAGCGGACAGATGAGCACACCCCCAGTGACCATAGATTTATCTAGCGAATCCTTTTTGCGGGAACCGCATGAATCCTACCGCTTAGGTAGACAGCATCATCCGGTATACCGAGTGCCCGATCAAAACCTGATCATGGTTTTCGGTTATGACCCGCTCTTAGAGGCCCTCATGAAGCCTAAGGTCTTCTCGAGCAAAAATACAGAGTCCGTGCTAGGCGCCTCCATCCATAACCCAGAATGCCAAGAGATCTATCGAGAAGGCTGGCCCCAAGTCGACACTCTCTTAACCAATGACCCACCCTCGCACACCCGCTTCAAGAAACTGGTCAACCAAGCCTTCACTAAAGAGCGCGTCGATGGGTTACAGGGTCATTTTGAAGCGATGGCAGATAAACTGATCGATGGCTTTATCGCCAAGGGTCAATGCGGCTTCATCGATGAATTCGCCAACCCCCTCCCCTCCCAGGTCATGGCCCAGCAGCTTGGCATTCAAGAAAAAGACATCGCGAAGATAAAAATTTGGAGTAATGCGTTTATTGACCTGATTGGAACGGACATGACCTCTGATGAACAGATTCAGAGAGCGCGCTTAGTCGTGGAGTTTCAACACTATATGAAGGGATGCCTCGACGAGCGCCGGATTCACCCCAGCCAAGACCTACTGACAGATCTCGTCAACGCAAGAGTAGACGAAGAGACTCCGTTGAACGAAGCGGAGTTACTCAACGTCGCGCAGGCGATTCTAGTTGCGGCCAATACCACTACCTCTCATATGCTATCCGGAGGATTATTGCGACTGATCGATAATCCGGAGCAGTACGCCAAAGTGCAAGACCATCCGGAATTGATACCCAATATGGTAGAAGAGCTGCTGAGACTGCAGACCCCGACACAGGGCATGTGGCGTACCGCAGCAGAAGACACTGAACTGGGCGGTGTCGCGATAAAAAAAGGCGAGATGCTACTGCTCTTATTCACCTCAGCCAATCGGGATGAAAAATATTTCCCCAACCCCGATGACTTTGATGTCGAGCGCAATTTTTCGGCCGCCCACGTTGCCTTTAGCCGCGGAGTCCACACCTGCATCGGGATGATGCTTGCGCGGCAGGAGCTGGTTTGTGCCTTTAGGCAAATTCTCAAGCGGATGGATAACATCACGCTAGCGAATCCCAGTCAGCGACCTCGCTACGAGGCCAGCTTAATTTTTCGCGGCTTAGAGACGCTCGACATTGCGTTTACGGCGCGCTAGGGGGCTACCGACCACAAAGAAGCCGTCGCAACGCGTCCGCGCGGGTGGGTAGGTCCACCGGTTTTAGTATGACATTCAAGGCGAATGGAAACATCGCACTCTGCCTGGACCCCGCGTTGCTGACGACGGGGGCGCGACAGCTGCAGCCTAGTTACGCCTCGGAGTGAACGAGATCCGCAGCGGGAACACCACACATAGGCCGCATGGTTTGCACAAAAATGCGGTGCGCGTCTTCCAGACCAACACCTTTGTCGAAATAAACCGAAGAACGCAAACCAATGGTCAAGGCGTAACACACCTCAGCTGCATCTCGAGAGTTCTGTCCTAAAACCGAGGGCGCGCCATCAAATAGTGCTATCAAATAAGCTTTGCAGGTTTCATCAAACCGATTCTTTGCCTGACACAGTGCCTCATGGTTCACCGCAACACCAAAACATTCGAGCATAATGCCAATCTCTTTACGAGACCGAGATTTCCCTCTAAACCAAAAATCTGCCAGGGCGCTGATCTGTTCTTGCGGCGTGCCGCTGCTCAGCGCTTCGACTTGCTCCAATATCCTAGCGGATACCGACTCAAAGTATTCAAGCAAAATGGCGTCTTTACCCGAGAAGTAATAGCACAGATGACTGGCCGACATCTCCGCACGATTGGCAATGTCTTGCAGCGAAGTATTAACGTACCCCTCCGCCTCGATGCAGTCATGTAACGACTTAAAGATCTTACGTCGGCGAAGCTCACCGGGCCCAGCTGGCTTAGCGGAAGCCTTTTTTTTCTTTGCCAACATTACCGTGTCTCACGAACTCAGGTGTCCCGAATCTCATATTACCCAATGGTTAACAGAGTTGGAACCGTCGTGAGTCGGACTTGACGGACTGACGCCACCTATTGAGGGCCGACAACCCTAATGGCGCCCATCCGAGACGCGCCTCCGTCAGACACCGAGTGAGCGCCCAATGATTTCCTTCATAATTTCAGTGGTGCCACCGTAGATCGTCTGAACACGGCCATCACGCCATGCTCGAGAAATGCTGTAGTCATCCATGTAACCGTAACCACCATGCAACTGCAGGCATTTATCATTTACCCTGTTTTGCAGCTCAGTGGTCCACCATTTCGCCATTGCAGCCTCTTCGGGCGTCAGCTCGCCCTTGTTCAGCGCGACAACGCTACGATCGACAAACTCCTGACCGATGGTAATTTCAGTCTTCATCTCCGCTAAAACAAAGCGACTATTTTGAAATGATCCTATAGGCTTTCCAAACGCCTCTCGCTGCTTGACGTAGTCTAGGGTCAGTTCAAAACTATAACTCGCGGCGGCAATAGCCGACATAGCAATGTTTAATCTTTCTTGGGGCAGATTAGACATCATATGGTAGAAACCTTTATTTTCAGCCCCCAACCGGTTTGAAACTGGCACGTGACAGTCTACGAAGGACAACTCGGCGGTGTCTTGACAGTGCCGACCAATCTTCTTGAGGTTACTGCTACGAGTAAAACCTGGCGTATCCCCCTCGACCACCAACAAAGTAATGCCCTTGTGCCGGTCAGGCCCCGTTCGAGCAGCCAAAATCACTACATCCGCATTGATACCATTGGAGATAAATGTCTTCGCGCCATTGACGACATAGTGATCTCCCTCGAGCCTCGCCGTTGTCGCCAACTGCCCAAGGTCGGAACCAACACTCGGCTCTGTCATGGCGATTGCGGAGATCAATTCCCCGGAACACAAGCCGGGTAGCCACCTTTGCTTCTGCTGGTCATTACCTAATTCTATAAAATACGGAATGATGATGTCGTTGTGCATGCAAATGCCCGAGCCAGCACTGCCTACACCTGCCAATTCGAATTCCTCCATCATAATTTGGTTGAATCGAAAATCATCCACATCGGCCCCGCCATATTCTGCGGCGACTTGAGTACCTAAAAACCCAGCGCTCCCAGCTGCTGTAAACATGGATCGATCGCAAATGCCGTTGGCTTCCCATCGCGCATTGTGAGGCGCGACTTCGGACTGTACAAATTTCCGAAAGGCCTCTCTAAACAGCACATGATCGTGCTCGAAATGGTTGCGCTCCATAATTACCACCGTCTATTTTTCAGATAAGCAAGACAACCCAGACACGACACTACCGCATCGCATCAAGGCCTTTTTTCTCTTCGTCGTCGTCTACTGCCAAGATGGTACTGGCTTTTACCAATAGCGACAATAAATTGAGTAAATTTCAAATATAAACTTGAACACAACTCAATTTCTGTTTTCCTATCTTGGTGGGTTGCGGTATGCTATTTAGCGGCTACCGGAACAGCCACTGAGTGACCTGACTCAACCACGCAGCGTGAGGATAGAACCATGTCGAAACACGAATCCCTATATGAATCCAGCAGGCATCCAGCACGGAGCTTCGAAGATATTTTAGCCTCCGATGCCGTCCGAGCACCCGATTTTTATAGGGAAGGCGATAATCCGCCGGCAGCACTGGAGTCCTACGCCACTTCACGTTACTACGATCCCGTTTTCTTCCAAAAAGAAGTGGATCACCTGTGGCCTAAAGTGTGGATATGGGCCTGCAGAGAAGAGGAAATACCGAACGTTGGTGACCACGTGGTTTTCGACCTTGCGGGTTACTCCCTGCTCATCGTTCGCTCCTCCCCTACCGAAATCAAAGCGCTCCACAATTCTTGTTTGCACCGCGGTCGCCAGTTGGTCGAATGCGATGGCCGAGATGCCAAAGCGCTCCGCTGCCCATTTCACGGCATGGCTTGGAATCTAGATGGCTCGCTTAAGTTCAACCCCTTCGCCTGGGATGCTCCTCAATGGGAAGGACAGGAAAATAATTTACCAGAAGCCTTAGTGGCCACTTGGGGAGGCTTTGTCTTTATCAACATGGACCTCAATGCGTCGCCCCTAGAAGACACCCTCGGGCCTATTCCTGAACACTTCGCCCGCTACGATTTAGAGAATCGCTATAAAGCGGTGCACGTCGCCAAAAAAATTCGCGCCAACTGGAAGGCGTCAACAGAAGCCTTTATGGAGACGCACCATGTCGTGGGTACACACCCGCAAGGACTGCCCATGACAGCCGACTCCAATACACAATACGATCACCCAAGCGAATATGTCGGAAGGCAGATTTGCGCTCACGGCGTCCAAAGCCCACACATTACAGAACAGCTCAGCGAGCAAGACATCTTCGATGCCTTTTTTGGATCTGGACAGCACGACGTTGATGACGACTCAAGGCTGCTCGTCCCTGAGGGAATGACCGCCAGAGCTTATGCGGCGGAGATTATGCGAACGCAATTATCAGCGGTGACTGGCGAAGACTACAGCGAAGCCGGCGACGCGGAATTCACAGATTCGCTTATGTATAACGTAGCCCCAGCAATGAGCTTTTGGGGGGGCTTTTATCAAAATACGATTTATCGTTTTCGACCAAACGGGCTCGATCCTGAGAGCTCAATCATGGATATCGTTATTTTAAGACCAGTACCAAAAGAGGGGCCACGTCCCGAACCCGTACCCACTATGCACCTCGACTTCGATGAACCGGTGACATTAGCCGGGGAAACAATGGGCGAGGGCCTCGCCGTTGTCTTCGAGCAAGATGCCATCAATCTACCTTGGGTCCAAAAAGGACTTCGCGCCAGCCGCACCGGCACGGTGGAATTTACGAACTATCAAGAGCAGCGCTTACGCCTACATCATCGATTGATAGACCGACTCATAGCAGAAGGAGAAGCAGCGCGATGAAACGCCTATTAACAGCCGCGACGTTCCTAGTAAGCTGCGCCTCTCTAGGCGCATATCACGCGGTCGCTGAGGTCGCAGAATCCTATAAATGCAAAATGAACCCCGGGGTAACTCGAGAGCAAATAGCGGAAATGGGGGATTTATATATCAAGGTGGGCGAGGCTCAAGATTACGCTGACTTTCATTTGAGTATTTTGTTTCCGATGTACAGCGATGACATGTCCGTAGGCACATTTTACTGGAACGGCACATCACCCAGCATGGCGGCGCTAGAGGAAGCCATCACTATCTGGGAAAGCGCTGATAACGCCGAAGCACAGACATTGTGGGTGCAGTACGTTGAAGACTGCGAAAGCGCCAGCCTCTATAGCTCTGTTTCGGTCAACTAGGGGTCACACCCCACCCGCTCCTGCGAAAAGCACCGGAGAATGACAATGCTCAGCCCAGAAAACTACCACTCCATGATGATCGAAAAGCGCGACAACGGCGTCGCTATTGTGACACTGAATCGGCCCAAAAAGCTCAACGCCGTCGACAGCATCATGCACACTGAGCTCACCCGCTTCAGCACTGATTTTGCGAATGACGATAGCTTGAGGGCCTTAGTGATCACGGGCGCGGGTCGCGCATTTTGTGCTGGCGGTGACTTCAGTACAGACGACCAAGTCACAGAGAGCACTGACGGAAAGAAACTATGGCGAGAGTCTCGTGACATCGTGGACAACATGCTCTCCTGTGAAAAACCGATTATCGCGGCGGTCAATGGCTATGCGCTCGGGCTTGGCGCAACGGTCGCACTCTTGGCAGATGTCGCCGTCGTAGCGCCCTCAACCCAATTCGCCGACACCCATGTCAACATGGGCATTGGCGCGGGCGATGGCGGACAAGTGATATGGCCTTTTCTTATCGGTGTAAATCGCGCTAAGTATTACCTGATGAGTGGCGATAAGATCGGCGGCAAAGAAGCCGTAGAAATGGGCCTCGCCAGCTTTATCGTCCCTGAAAATGACCAGTTGCTGCCGCGAGCCATTGAGATCGCTAGCAATCTTGCAGCCGGCGCACCACTGGCGGTTGCCGCTTCTAAATTAGCAGTCAATGCCTACCTCCGCTCGATCAGCGCGACAGTCTTTCCGCTGGCAGCGAGGGCTCAGGAGGAAACAATGGCGAGCACCGATCACCAAGAAGCCATTGCCGCGTTTCAAGAAAAACGTGCGCCTCACTTTACCGGAAAGTAATGCTCTGCCGTCGGCACAACCGATGTCAGATTTAACGTCAGCAACGTGGCCAAGCTAGCAAAAAGGAAGCAGTCGATGTCAGGCACTTACAAAAAAATAGTCGCCCACAAGTATTCAAAAAACTTCAGGGAAGCCAGTGAGATTGTCAGCGCGGACATTGTGCAACCTGGTCCTGGGCAACTGCTCATTAAAACGCGTTTCGGGGGCGTTAATGCTTCTGACGTAAATATCAGCGGGGGCGTCTATTTTTCAGACGGTAACTTCCCCTTTGATCTGGGCTGCGAGTCCGTCGGCGAGGTGATTGCTGTCGGGTCAGACGTGACTCAGTTTAAAGTGGGCGACTCCGTCGCTTCACCGCAAATGGGTAGCGCCTATAGCGAGATGCTATGCCGAGACATTGATCAATTTATCAAGATTCCACAGTGCTCCCCCGAATACTTATCGGTATCAGTGGCAGGCCTAACGGCCTCTATTGGCCTCTATGAGGCCGGTGACATGGGCTCAGGTGAGACGGTGCTGATCACTGCAGCAGCTGGCGGCGTGGGTAATTGGTGTGTCCAACTCGCCAAATTAGCTGGCAATCATGTTATTGGAACCTGCAGCACACAGGAAAAGGCTCAGGAGCTCAAAAGTATTGGCTGCGATAGGGTTATTGTGTATTCAGAGGAGAACCTGGGCGATGTTTTGACAGCTGAGTACCCCGATGGCATCAACTTAATTTTTGAACAGGTAGGAGGCTCAACCTTCGATACCTGTATCGATCACCTCGCAACGCGAGGAAAAATACTAATTTGTGGGTTCATATCAGAGTATATGGGCGGCACGCAAGAAATCACCGCCCCACGGATTTATCACAAGCTGCTGTGGAAATCGGCACAAATTCGCGCCTTTCTGTATAAAGATTGGCCTGACAAAATTGCCGAACACCTCGAAGGACTCATTGAGCAAGTCGCTAACGGCAATATTAAGCCGCTGCTAGACCCGACCGTCTTTGACGGCGTTGATAGCGCCGCAGACGCGCTGGAGTACCTGCACTCGGGGCACAATACGGGCAAAGTCGTTGTCCAATACAGATAACAACAATCGCCGTGGTCGCGACCTAGATTCGCGGAACGGCACATGCCGGATCAGGAAAACGCGATGAAGCGAATGATACTCATGTGGTCACTGCTATTCATTGGCCTCACAGCGCCCACAGGCGCCATCACAGCGGATGCCGACGTGTCGGCTCAAGACAACACGGGGTCGGTGGCAGACCGCCTCGCGATTCGCGAACTCATTGAATCCTACAACGCGGCCGTCATCGAAAAAGACGCGGAAAAATGGATCGCTAATTGGGCAGAAGACGGCGTATGGAATCTGGGCGGGGGCAATATCGAGGGTAAAGATCGCATTCTCGAATCCTGGCTCACGATCATGGCGCCTTACGAACACGCCTCTGTGTTTGCTCAACCGGTTTTTATCCAAGTCAAAGCTGATGAGGGCATCGCGCAGTGGCACACCAATGAGCGACTAAAATTATACAGCGGCGATGAGATGCTCGCCGTTGGACGTTATAAAGACCGCTACATTCGTGCTAACGGCGTCTGGAAGATTAAACAGCGGGACTACAGCGTCGTATTTACTTCCGCAAGAGCAGCGGCGTCGAGCGAGCAAAGCCAGCCGTGACATGCCTCTACGCTCACCCGACTCAGGACGAGCTTATTCAGTTGTCGGCACCCCGCGACAAGGGCAGCGATACGATGACGCCACTTTGCATTCGACCTGATGGCAGCTGGCCAGCGAACCCGCCGTTGTTAGCCACCCTCCTACACGCGCCAGATCAGTTTAAATCGGCCGCTCAGCGTGACATTTCACGATGCTGAAAGCAGTCACTCATGTCGATGAATAGGCGTCGGCTCATAGCCGCGGCCTTAGCCGGCAGCGTGATAGCCCCAACGCTCGTTGCCGCCGCTGCTAGACAAGATACCGATAAGGAGTTGCCCATGACGTCATTCGATAACTCGAGAACCGAGCACCCCGGCGCTACGGGTTTTAATGTAGAAGACAGGCTTGCCATTTTGAACCTGCTCCAGTCTTATGCCAGTGGATACGACGCCGATGACTTCGATCGTTGGAGGATGCAGTTTATCAATGACCCTGTCTGCACCATCTACAACGCTGGCAATGAAACGATTCGGTTAACCGGCGATGACTTTCACAAAGCCTTTGAGGGATTCCGCTCGATTGCGACGCAGCAAAACGTACAACCGCTGCACTACAGCAGCAACCTGATGGTAAAAGAACAAAAAGAACGGACTGCGATTGCAGAGATTTACATGCTCTACATTCCGTTCAACCAAGATGCACAGGATAATAGTGGCATCCAACCTGGCGCGCTGAGTATTACCGGCACCTCTCGCTATCGATTTCAACTCACCAAAGGAGATGACAACGCGTGGCGTATTGCCGAATACCGCATCTCCTTTGACCCTGTGAATGTGCGCAATCTATGACGCAATCGACCGTTTACTAGCGACACACGGGACTTCGCGAATCAACCGATGCGTGGCGCGATCGCGGCAGTATCAATGATGCACTTCGTCATCAAAAACCAGAGAAGATTTTAAAATGAAATTACTACGACATGGGGACCAAGGTAACGAAAGACCGGGCATAATGGATCAAGACGGTCACATTCGTGACTTATCCTCTTTGATCAATGATATCGATGGCACGACTCTCTCAGACGAAAAGCTAGCCTGGCTGCGCGGGCAAGATGTTGCGTCGCTACCCATTGTTCCAAACGGCACCCGCCTTGGTCCCTGTGTGGGCAATGTAGGCGATTTCATCTGTGTCGGCCTGAACTATGAGGATCATGCGCGCGAAGCGAATCTCCCTATTCCGGAAGAGCCAGTCATGTTCATGAAGGCCACTAGCGCAATCAGTGGGCCGTATGATGACGTTATCCGCCCCCGAGGCTCTGAGAAGATGGATTGGGAAGTAGAACTCGCTATCGTCGTCGGTAAGCGCGCTGCCTATGTACCAGAAGAACGGGCGGAAGAACATATTGCAGGCTATTGCATCGCCAATGATTTGTCCGAACGCGCCTTCCAGTTTGAGCGCGGAGGTCAGTGGGATAAAGGTAAGAGCTGCAACACCTTTGCGCCAATAGGTCCCTGGCTCGTCACGCGCGATGAGGCAGGTGACATGTCTGATCGAGCCATATGGTTAGCCGTCAACGGACACCGTTATCAAGATGGCACCACCGCCTATATGATTTTTAGACCGGCCTTTATCGTCCATTATGTCTCGCAGTTTATGACGTTGGTGCCCGGTGATATTGTTATCACCGGGACACCCCCCGGCGTCGGCTTCGGCCTTACACCCCCCGTTTACCTTCAGCCCGGTGATGTGATGACCCTTGGCATTGAGGGGCTCGGCGAGCAGCGGACTACCGTAATCGACGCGCCAGCTTAAGCGGTTGCTGCGAGCGGCTGTTAATGACATGAGGCAATTAAAGTGACCGATATTATCACCCTACTCGTCGACGCCTTGGGCAGTGAGCAAGTCAGTTTGGGGGCAGACGTCGCGGACCGGTCGACGAGCTATTGGCGTCCGGAGCCGACAAGCACCCTCGCCTTGCTTCGGCCACGTAGCACCGCAGAAGTCAGCCAAATATTGGCCTTATGTCATGCTCACAATCAACCGGTAGTCCTCCAAGGTGGGCTCACCGGATGTGTCGATGGTGCCATATCAGCCGATCACGAAATCATCCTTTCGCTCGAACGAATGAACACGATCGAATCGATTGATCCGGTGAGCGGCACGGTCACTGTTGAAGCCGGCGTGATTCTCGAGGTCCTTCAAACCACACTCGCAGAGCAGGGCTTTATGTTCCCACTCGACTTGGGCGCACGCGGTAGCTGCACCATTGGGGGCAATATCGCGACCAATGCCGGCGGCATCAACGTTTTACGATACGGAATGATGAGAGATCTCGTGCTGGGTTTAGAGGCGGTCTTGGCCGACGGTACGATCCTGTCCTCGATGAACCGTATGATCAAAAACAACGCCGGATACGATATCAAGCAACTCTTTATCGGTTCAGAGGGAACGATGGGCGTCGTTACTCGTGCGGTGGTAAAAACCTATCCTCGCTCGACATCCATGAACACGGCAATGATCGCGGTAAAAGATTTCAACGCTGTAACCGAGTTGTTGCAGTATTTGCGCAGCGCTCTCGGCGGCAGCTTAAGCGCCTTTGAAGTTATGTGGGGAGACTACTTCACGGCCGTTACAGAACCCGGCTGGCACCGCGCACCGATGCAAAGAGATCATGCCTTTTATATCATGGTAGAAACCGAAGGTTCTGATTCACACACGGATACTGAACGATTCAACCATGCGCTTGAGCAGGCATTTAAATCTTCATTGATTGAAGATGCCGTGATTCCAAAGTCGGAGTCGGAACGGAAATCGCTCTGGGATATTAGGGAGAATTTTGAGGCCATTCTCGAAAAGAAACCCTACTACCTCTACGATGTAAGCCTACCTATTCAGGATATGCCGGAGTACGTTGCACTCGTTCGCGAAGCCCTCATGAAGCAGTTTTCTCAGGCGTCTTGCTACGTTCTGGGTCATGTTGCCGACGGCAACCTGCATCTCTTTTTATGTCCCGGCGAGCCAGGAAAATGGCATGAAGACTGTGATCGTATCGTCTATGAGCCGTTAAAGCAGTTCGAAGGCTCTATCTCGGCAGAGCACGGAATCGGCACTGAAAAGGTACCCTGGCTAAACATTAGCCGAAGCTTGGCAGAGATCGCTGTCATGCATGGCTTGAAAGCGACTCTGGACCCAAGCAACATTCTCAACCCAGGTCGAGTCATCCCCTTGCAAAACTGATCTAGCGGAAGCTAAGGCGCATCAAACAATGCGAA
>CAJQKG010000275.1 GCA_905478845.1 uncultured Luminiphilus sp. | reverse complement strand
TGCTGCGGTAGCGGAGGCATTGACAGCTAATGGCGCATCTAAATCGCGTCCTAAGGGTCCACGCAGAGAGGGCGCTCGTTGCGTCTCGACTCTGCAGCAGGTGTCAGGGAGTCTCTTCCGCGCACCGAGGGTTTGACGACTGGATTATAAGCAGCGAAAGATCAGCGACGCGCTCGTTTCACGCCGAGGCGAGCGAGCAGAATCATCAGCGACCTCCGCACTGTTGGCACGGCCGCGGGAGGCGCAGGCTTGCCCCCAATGTAGAGCGTCAACGAGTCAGCGGAGGCACCGGTGCCCCACGTCCATCGATAGGTACCCTTGGTCAAGCTTAAGCTGCTGAGGGACGCGTTAGCGAATCGTGCGGAGCCAGATAGTTGATCACCAGACACGTATGCCTTCTCGACTAAGAGGCAGAGTCCTTTGCCGCCGGAGTCATAGTTCTCACCTGCACCAAAGATGCTGAAGGTGTGTCCGCTACCCTCGTCACTCTTATAGGGTCGACTAAAATCGCCTCTCGCTGTCTGATAAAGGCTTTGTGCGCGGGGCGCTTGTCAATGCGTTACCGTGCCATGCGGCCCGCAGTGCGGAGGCAAGATGTCGATGGATCCCACGTTTTTCGAATGCCTTACCGGGTTAATCCGCCGTGATGGCGCCGTATACGATGTTTTTTATTTGCCCTCTGAAATTAAAAAGGGAAGAAGGAATCACCTGCGTCATAAAGATGACATAAAGATCTTCCACGGGGTCGACCCAGAAGAGTGTGGATGCCAAGCCCCCCCAGTAAAAATCACCCTCACCCACCGTCCCGGATGCGACCGCGTCAGTGGTGGAGGCAAAACCCAGTCCGAATCCGACTCCTTCGTTACTGGTCTCTGAAAATCCGCCCATTGCCATCTGTGCTAACGATTGCCCGCCAAGATGATTGCGAGTCATCAGCTCTAGTGTGGGTCTGCCAATCACTTGCTGCCCTCTAAATTGGCCACTTTGGCGCAGCATTTCACAAAAGTTCGCGTAGTCAGCTATCGTCCCGACGAGACCACCCGCGCCTGAAGGCGCCTTAGGCGCTGTGCGGTAACGGCTCGTTTCGGGGTCATCCTGCAGTCGTAGCGTTTTATCAGCTCGTCGCTCGTAACACGCCGCAAAGCGGTCCAATTTGTCATCGGGAACGGTAAAGTCTGTGTCGGGCATAGCAAGTGGTTCAAAGAGACGCTCCCGCAAGAACACCTCAAAGGGTTGTCCCGATATCACTTCGACCAGATAGCCACAGATATCGGTTGCCAGAGAATAGCTCCACCGCGTGCCGGGGTCATAAAGTAGTGGCACGTGGGCCAGTTTTTCCGCAAACGATGCCAGCGTATCGGTGCCAGCGCGCGAGATGCCGGCGGCGGCATAGGCCGAATCGACGGGCAGCTCGAGCCCGGGGAGAAATCCGCCGTAAGTGAGCCCGGCAGTGTGGCAGAGCAAATGTTGAATAGTCATGGGCGTTTTGGGGGGACGAGTCACCATCTCTGGGCCTTTACCCGCGACCCAAACTTGATGTCCACGCCAAGCGGGAATGAACTTATAGACGGGGTCACTCAGCTGAAAACGGCCTTCCTCGAATAACATCATGAGTGCGATCGAGGTGATGGGTTTTGACATGGAGTAGATACGAAAGATCGTATCCTCGTCCATCGGCTTGTTGCGTTCGATATCCCTCTTTCCCAGCGTGCTTGAGAGTGCGGTGACCCCTCGTCTGGAAACCAACACGCGGCACCCTGGTATCTTGCCGGGTTGCACGTAGCGCGTGTCTAAGTGTTCCACCAATTTATCGAGTTTGGCTTGACTGAAGCCGGCTGCGAGGGGGTCGGTATGCATGAAGGGTCCTTTTTACGCGTTAGGATGCAAGTGCCATACAAGGCGTGCGATTGGCGCTGTTGCGGTGTCAGTTGTGGCATGACGATTCAGCCAGATCAAGCGCGCCATCGCAATGGCGTTAAGCCAGCAACTTAAGGTGAGTCTCATGATGTCGCCGATGACTCAGCATGAGCGTTCACTACCCGGGAGCGCAGGATCCGATAAATATCCTGGAAGCCCTCGCCATGCGGTTTACGATATCTCCGCTGTAACCACCGTGTGTCAGGGCCATAGCGGTACTGCACAAAGTGACTGATTTCGTGCGCAACGGTTGCCGCTAGCGCAATCTCTGCGGGAACATTAGCTCGAGAGCCAATCACTTTATCCGCCGCAAAGGCTGGATATTCCAATATGTGGGTTTGCTGCTTTCGAAAAGGCACGATATCGATGGTGATTCCTTTTGCGCAGGCAGAGGAGCGATGGCCGGCCCCTTTAATCGTGACCGTGATGTCATTGCGCGCCGTGGGGTAGTCCACTGGTAACTCATGGGCTGCCTTGGTGACTTCCCGCAGGCAGCGTTTAATCCATTTCACAACAACCTGTCGCTCTTTTGCTGCAATGTCTGCGGCGGCGCGTATGTTCATAAAAAACGGTCTCCTAAATCACTATCACCGCCAAAAAAGAGGGCTCCGGTAGAGGCTGCCATAGCAGTGCTTTCGTGACTGACGGCAAATTATGACTCAATAAGTGGATAAACCGGCATCATTTCTGACGGCATTCCCATCGCACTAACTTTGAATGATTCCGCAACTGCTCAGGGTCAGGAGATGATGAGGGATTCGTCAGGGGCTGATCGGTTACTGCCTGCAGTCAGGTTGGTGTGACGCTGATCACACCAATGTCATGGCAATGTCATGGCAATGGCACCGATTGACGGTGGCCAGCGTCTTGGCATCCGGGACATGTAAACAATGATTGGATTTTCTGTCTCTGCTCAGACGTGTTTGATTGCTAGTGAGATCGAGGAGGAGGGGTACTGAATACCGGAAACCTCGGCTGGGATAACCCTTATGTTGTCGAGGGAGTGCTTTAATGCGAACGGTGATCAATGGTGTTCGTCAGATGGCTGTTGTAGTCTGCGACAGCGTGAGACACCGTGCTGACGTTGCTTGGGTTAATGAGTCGTGCCGCTTAAGAGAACGAGTGCTGTCTTAATGTGTGGGTAATGACAGCTTATTCGACGTCGCGACAGTAACGAAATGGACGAAAAAAGGTGAAACGATAATGGGAGAACCGTCAGGCGAATCCAATGAGCAATTGAATGCGCTCGGCCTTCCGATTGAACTGTGTTGCCAAGATCCCATAACCGGGTTTTTCCGGGATGGCCACTGTCACACGGGGCCACATGACCATGGTCTTCACACGGTATGCGCCTTGATGACGGAGGAGTTTCTAACTTTTTCGGCGGCGGCCGGAAACGACTTGTCGACGCCAATGCCGCAGTATGGGTTTCCCGGGTTAAAAGCGGGCGATCGATGGTGCCTGTGTGCAATGAGGTGGCACCAGGCCCATCAAGCAGGTAAGGCCCCCAGGCTCTTTTTGCGCGCTACGCATCAAAAAACACTCGATGTCGTCCCGCTGGACATCTTAAAGCAGCACGCACTGGACCTGTCTTAACGCAGTGATGGTGCCGCCATGGTGGCACGGGCCGAGCTCCTTACGCTATTTGCGATCGCCTGAGGGCGGCCTCCAGCAGCATGCCAGCGACCATTGCCAGACAGAAAATAATCGTCGCTTGATAGCCATACAGTAGGCTGACCATAGCGGGTCCTGGACAATAACCTGATAGTCCCCAGCCAACGCCAAAAAGTGCGGCGCCGATCGCCAGTCGTTTATCGATGGTGCGAATCGTGGGCAAGTGAAATTGGGATGTGAAGCGCGGCGCCGTCCGTTTGAGCACCCAGGGTGTGGCGGCCGCCGACACCAACAGGGCGCCGCCCATGACGAATGCGAGGTCCGGTATCCATTCGCCCACTACGTCTAGAAAGCCCAGTACCTTTAGGGGATCGGACATGCCAGATAACGTAAGACCCAAGCCAAATAAGATACCGGCAGCGAACGCTGACAAGGCTTTCATACGCCGCCACCCAGAACGTGCCGCACCACATAGACGGTGAGCATGCCGCTCATCATAAAGATCAGGGTCGCGACCACCGACCGAAGCGAGCGTCGACCTATCCCGCAAACACCGTGTCCACTGGTGCAGCCCCCGCCGAGACGTGTACCCAGCCCGACCAATAGTCCGCTGCTGATTAACATTCCCATAGAGGCAGTTGATTCAGCTGGCAGAGGCAGTCCAAAGACCCAATGCGTTATCGTGCCGCCGCCCAAAAGACCGGCAAGAAAGAACCAGCGCCAATCTCGATCGGGGCCGGCTAGTGCCCCCCATACAATACCGCTAATACCCGCGATCCGACCCAGGCTGTAGAGGAGCCATAATGCGCCGAAACCTAATGTGAGGCCGCCGAGGAGAGGCAGTAAAAAGGAAACAGAACTCACAATGCGAAGCGCACGCGATGCGTTAGCGCCGCCATCGAAGGCAATCGATGCTGGCTAAAAGAGGGAGAGGGTCCGTTAAC
>CAJQKG010000274.1 GCA_905478845.1 uncultured Luminiphilus sp. | reverse complement strand
CGAAATCTAGCGGATCTAGGTGCCAAGGTCATAAAGGTTGAAAGTTGTACCAGATTCGATTGGTTCCGAAGCTGGGAGGCCAGTCAAGAATGGATTGATAATAACGGCGCTGAGAAAGCACATAATTTTATTTACGTAAATCGCCAGAAACTTGGCGTAACGATCGACTTTGAGTCTGAGTCTGGGCGAGACCTTCTGCTCAAGCTAGTGAAGGGTGCCGACGCAGTAGTCGACAACTATCCCACGGGTGTGTTGGAAAAGCTTAATCTTGATTATCACGTCATGAAGAAAGTAAAACCGGACCTCGTCATGCTGTCGATGCCGGCCTTTGGAAGAACAGGGCCTTGGGCAAAATTTCGGGCTTATGGATCCACTGTTGAGCAGGCTGCAGGGCTACCTCATTTGCAAGGAGACGAAGCAGATCCGCCCACGATGCTGCATGTTGCTTTCGGTGATGCGATTTCTGGTCTTTATGGCACCGCGGCGCTGTTAACTGCCTTGAGACACAGGCAAAAAACGGGTGTCGGCCAGTTTGTCGATCTGAGCCAAGCTGAATGCATGCTGCCACATGCGGTACACGGAATACTTTGCCAGTCGGTTAACGGTCATGCCCCGGCGCGGCAGGGCAACCATGCTTCGGATTATTTTGTTCACCAAGTATTCCCTTGTAAAGGCCGAGATCAGTGGATCCTTATCCAGATTAAATCGGAAGCGGAGTGGGAGTCGGTAATGGATATGATTCCGGCCCTTAGGCCTTTTTCTTGTTTAGAGCCCATTGAGCGGCGCGCTAAATTTATGGAAATTGAGGCCGCTATTGGCGAGTGGACGAGTACTCGGAGCGCGAAGGACTTGATGGCAGCACTTCAGGCGGTTCGTGTCCCTGCAGCGATCCTGAATGACGTAGCCGATTTGATGGAGGATCCACATCTAGTGAGTCGCGGCTATATGCAATTCCTAAGCCGAGCGTTTGTGGGGGAGCAGCCCCATCCCAGTGCTCCGTGGAGGTTAGGGGACGCTCCCATCAGAATCAGTAGCTCGGCGCCCACTCTGGGTCAGCATAACCAAGATATATTAGGCGGCCTGCTAGGTCTGTCGAATGGCCAAATAGCGTCGCTATCTAGCGACGGGATTATTGGAAATAAACCGAGGTTGGCATAGTGGGCACAGTGATAGAGTCAGAGGCTAACGCCACTTTGGGAGGCATTTTAATTGCCAATCGAGGGGAAATAGCCGTTCGCATTGCCAGAGCGGCTGCGGATAGTGGTATTCGCTCGGTCAGTATCTATTCGTCCGATGACCGCACTAGTTTGCACACCAGCATAGCGGATGAGGCGATTTTAATACCGGGTGCCGGACCGCGAGCTTATCTGGACATTGACGAAATTATTCATGCGGCAAAGGAATCTGGTTGTAATGCGATTCATCCGGGCTACGGATTTTTATCGGAGCGTGCCGATTTTGCACTGCGGTGTAGAGAGGCCAATATTGTGTTCATTGGTCCAAAACCAGAGCATCTTGAGCTCTTTGGCGACAAAGTAGCGGCAAGAAAAGCCGCAATTGATGCAGGTGTGCCCGTGTTAGCGGGTAGTGATCGATCGGTGACGATCGAGGAGGCAAGGGTCTTCTTTAACGCGACCAGTGGACCGATCATTTTAAAAGCGGTTATGGGAGGCGGGGGAAGAGGGACCCGCGTTGTTTACGATGAGTCTGAACTAGAGGATGCCTTTACTCGATGTCAATCTGAGGCTCAAGCTGCATTCGGTAATGACCAGGTATACGTCGAAGAGTTTTTAAGTCGGGCTAAGCATATAGAAATTCAGATCATTGGGGATCTGATGGGTGACATCAGTCACCTAGGCGATAGAGAGTGTTCTGTGCAGCGGCGCAACCAAAAAATTGTGGAGGTCGCGCCGGCACCAGGTTTATCAGCGAGTTTGAGGGAAAAGATTACTGACGCAGCACTGATATTTGCTCGGAAACATCACTATCTTAGTCTCGGGACCTTCGAGTTTCTCATTGATGTTAATTCGCCCGACGAGCGATTCGTGTTTATTGAGGCTAATGCTCGGCTGCAAGTGGAGCACACGGTCACAGAAGCGATCACTGGCTTCGACTTAGTGCGAGGACAGATACAGATCGCACTGGGTTCTAGCTTGGCCGACGTGGGTCTGGGGGAGTCTCATGCAACGTTGAATAACGGTTTCTCCATACAGGCGCGAGTGAACTTGGAGACGATCAATTCTGACGGCACCATTTTGCCCGGCTCTGGTGTTTTAACCGGATACGAAGCGCCAAATGGTCCAGGCGTGCGGACAGACGGATATGGCTATGTGGGCTACGAGGTCAATACTGCCTTTGATTCCCTGATCGCAAAGGTCATTGTTCACGAGAAGTCAGCTCAATTTGCAGATGCGGCGAGAAAGTCGATCAGAGCTGTGTCGGAGTTTCGATTGGAGGGCATTAGGACCAACTTGTCCTTCATAAAAAATATCATTAGCCACCCTGACTTCGCTAAGGGGAAAATCCACACGCGCTGGATAGATGAAAACATAGAAGCGCTCACCTCAGAGTGGGAAGGGCCTGATCGCTTCGTATCAAACTTAACGCAGGCAAAAAATGCCGGGGCTGGATTGCCGGCAGATTTAAACGGGAATGATCCTTTGGCGCTGTTCTCTCATCGGTCTTCGCCGACGTCAATGGAGGGTATGAAACCACCGGTTGATGTGGCAAGCCTTCACGAAGGGCTCGTTGCTATCACGTCACCTATTCAGGGAACCATTATCGATCTTAATTGTGATGTCGGGCAGAAAGTCCGCTCTGGTGAGTTAGTTTTGGTGCTCGATGCGATGAAAATGGAGCATGAGATAAGGGCAACCTGCGACGGGATTGTTCGCCAGATCGATCTCACCGTGGGCAGCATTGTCACTGAGAATCAGTCCATCCTGTATCTTGAAGAGGCTCAGTTTGACAAGCTAGACAAAGCCCCAGAAGTGCAAATGGACGTAAACCGCATAAGGCCGGATTTACAGGAGAGCTTCGAGCGACACGCTTACACGCTCGATGAGAATCGACAAGAAGCGGTTGCTAAACGGAGATCACGCGGTGGGCGTATGCCACGC
Organism: uncultured Luminiphilus sp.; assembly: GCA_905478845.1. GTDB lineage: Bacteria > Pseudomonadota > Gammaproteobacteria > Pseudomonadales > Halieaceae > Luminiphilus. The sequence continues at coordinate 3,224 of CAJQKG010000274.1, read as the reverse complement.
GAAAATATCCGTGAGCTGATGGATGAAGGTTCTTTCAAGGAATATTGGCCTCTAGTAGTGGCTCGTCAGCATCAACGCCATGATTCAGAATCGCTTCGCAAGCGCAGCCCCGCCGACGGCGTGATCGGTGGTACCGGTACGATTAATGCGTCTCTGTTTGGGGAAAAAGCTTCCTCAGCCATGTTGGTACATTATGACTACACGGTCCTTGCCGGTACGCAGGGTGGCCGAGGTCATTACAAGCAAGATCGATTATTTGAGCTGGCCCTTAGATTTCGGTTGCCCCTTGTGCTTTTCAGTGAAGGCGGTGGTGGGCGACCTGGGGATGATTCACTGGGGCCCGCAGTTTCTTTTGATGTTCAGACGTTCACTCAGTTTGCAAAACTTTCAGGAGCGGTCCCACTGATTGGTGTAAATCATGGACGATGCTTTGCTGGCAACACCGTTCTACTGGCCTGTTGTGATGTGATTATCGCGACTGAGAATTCGACCATTGGTATGGGCGGACCTGCAATGATTGAGGGCGGTGGTTTGGGCGTTTATTCGCCGGAGGAAGTGGGACCCATGTCGACCCAGGTCCCAAATGGAGTAGTGGACATACTGGTGAAGGATGAGCAAGAAGCGGTCGCGGTTGCTAAAAAATACCTGTCTTACTTTCAGGGGGAAATTGAGCATTGGGAGTGTGCGGACCAGATTAGTTTACGACATGTGGTTCCAGAGAATCGGGTGAGACTCTATGACATGCGTGAAATCATAAAAACGATAGCTGACATAGACTCCGTGCTTGAGATAAGAAAATCATTCGGTGCTGGAATTATTACTGCATTCATTCGCATAGAGGGCAAGCCGATGGGCGTTATTGCCAATAACCCTCATCATCTGAGTGGTGCAATCGATTCTGCAGGCGCTGACAAAGGCGCTCGATTTATGAAGTTATGCGATGCCTTCGACATACCCATTTTGAGTTTGATGGACTGCCCCGGCTTAATGGTTGGGCCTCAAGTTGAGGCGACGGGCCTGGTTAGGCACTCGGCACGGATGTTCAATGCAGGTGCAAATATAACGACGCCACTATTTGGAGTCGTTGTGCGTAAAGCGTATGGATTAGGCATTCAGGCAATGTGCGGCGGCAGTTCACTTATGGGGCTACTGACAATCGCATGGCCAACGGCAGAATTTGCGGCGATGAATATAGAGGGCAGCGTCAAGCTGGGCTTTAGAAAAGAGCTAGAGGCGATAGAGTCAGCTGAAGCAAGACAGCAGCTATTTAAAGAAAAAGTAGAGGAGCAGTACGAGCTGGCCAAGGCGGTAAATGCGGCGTCGGGCGGTGGTATTGATGATGTGATTGATCCCTCAGAGACGCGCTCTTGGATTGCCGAGGGGCTGAAGCGCCTGCCACCACGGCCACCTCGCGTCGAAAAAAAGCATGCCTATATCGATACCTGGTAAGCGAATGTGGTGAGGTTGTATTGTGAGTATTTGCTTGGCTTAAAGTGCTAGACGTGTCTCATGGAGACCATATGAGAAAGAGTGAACAGCATGATAGAAACGGCGCAGACACCCGCAGGGATCTGCCATCCGTTGACGCCGTGCTGAAATCTTGTGGTGACCTCGAAGCGACCTGGGGGAGAACCCGTGTTGTGCTGGTGGTTAAATCCGAGCTTGCTCACTTGAGAACACGCTTAGGACAAGGATTACCCTGCGATATCAGCAAAAATGAAATCGTCGCGCGAGTGCTTACAGCGCTTACCGATGCGGATAGATCGACCTTTAAGCGGATTTTTAACCTGACCGGAACCATTTTGCATACCAATCTTGGTCGTGCACTGCTGCCTCGCCGAGCCATTGATGCGATGAACCAAGTAGCGTCTATGCCAACCAACTTGGAATATGATCTGCAGAGTGGGACTCGCGGTGAGCGAGACGACCACGCAGAGCAGCTCATTTGCGAGTTACTGGGAACGGAGGCGGCGACGGTGGTTAATAATAATGCCGCCGCATTATTGCTTGTATTAAATACCCTGGCGCAGGGGTTAGAGATTCCGGTTTCCAGAGGTGAGTTGGTAGAGATCGGTGGATCCTTTCGTATTCCCGATATTATGGAAAAGTCTGGCTGTAAACTCGTTGAGGTAGGCACCACGAATCGGACGCATTTAAAAGACTACTTAAGCGCCGTAAAAAATAGCACCGCTCTTATTTTAAAGGTCCACACGAGTAATTACTCGATAGAGGGTTTCACTTCAGCGGTCGGTGAGCCGGATCTTGCTACGCTGGCACATGAGCACAATCTTCCACTCGTCGTAGACTTGGGCAGTGGCAATTTAATTGACTTCTCATGTTACGGGCTTCCCGAAGAACCTGTGATTACCAGTGCCATTCGCAATGGTGCTGACATAGTGACGTTTAGCGGTGACAAGCTATTGGGTGGGCCGCAGAGTGGGATTATTGCTGGACGGCGAGACCTTATCGATCGAATAAGAAGTAACCCGCTTCGACGGGCTTTACGATCAGATAAACTGACCCTAGCGGCTTTGTCCGAGGTGCTCAAAATTTATCGTAAGCCGGAGACACTCGCGCGTGAATTGCCGACGTTGCAGTACTTGACGAAGGAACAAAGTCTCATTCGTGAACAAGCAGTATTTTTGGCGCCCCAATTGGCAGGCTGCTTGCCAGACGGTTTTACCGTGGAGCCACAGCCATGCCTCAGTCAGATTGGCAGTGGCGCCATGCCCGTTCAAAATATTCCGAGCTACGCGTTAGCTATTACTGCGATCACTGATGCTGATCTACGTCGGCTATCTGAAGCGATGAGGCGACTACCGTGTCCTGTGATTGGACGTCTGCACGAAGGTAAACTATTGCTCGATTTACGATGCCTTGACGATGATGAAAAATTTATCGAACAGGCACGTCACTTAGAGCCTCTGTCACTTTGATCATCGCGACCGCAGGCCACGTCGACCATGGCAAGACTTCCTTGGTGAAACAGTTGTCTGGGGTTGATACCGATAGGCTCGAAGAGGAAAAACAACGTGGGTTATCGATAGAACTCGGATACGCTTTTTTGCAGGCAGAAGCGGGTTTCAATATCGGCTTTATTGACGTGCCCGGTCATCACCGCTTCATCAATACGATGATTTCCGGTGTGTGCAGCGTAGACCTTGCGTTAGTCGTGGTTGCGGCAAACGAGGGGCCGATGCCTCAAACCATAGAGCATTTAGAAG
>CAJQKG010000273.1 GCA_905478845.1 uncultured Luminiphilus sp. | reverse complement strand
TGCGCTGGCACCGTCCGAAATGGAGCTGGAATTGGCGGGCGTAATCGTGCCGTTCTCGGCAAATGCCGGCCGCAGCTGTGGGATCTTTTCGAGATTGGCTTTGTGGGGCTGCTCGTCGACAGAGACGGTATGCTCTCCGCGGCGCGTGCGGATGGTCACCGGGGCAATTTCTTTCTGATTCAGCCCCTCGTCGATCGCTCGCTGCGCGCGCGTCAGACTTTCGATCGCAAAGGCGTCCATGGCTTCCCGTGTCAGGCCATGCTCGTCTGCGGTTTTTTGTGCAAAAGTGCCCATGGCTGCGCCGGTGTAGGCGTCTTCAAGCCCATCGATAAACATGTGGTCATAGAGCTTGGTGTGGCCGAGTCGCTGTCCCTTGCGGCCGGTCAGCAACACTTGTGGTGCATTAGACATGCTCTCTAGCCCACCACTGATCACCAGCTGGTTGGTACCGGCGGTAATGCTGTCTGCGGCAAAGATCGTGGCTTGCATGCCACTGCCGCAGGCCTTATTCACGGTCACGGCGCCTGTGGTCGCGGGGATGCCGGCCGCTAACATGGCTTGCCGAGCTGGGCACTGCTTGAGCCCGGCCGGCAATACGCAGCCCATGAATACCTCGTCAATCGCCGCAGCGGGCACCGGAGTGTTGTTGAGGGCCGCAGCGATGGCGCTGGTGCCCAGCTCGGTCGCTGATGCCTCAGCTAAATCTCCCAATAGTGCACCCATGGGGGTGCGGGCACCGTTCACGATCATTACGTCAGTCATGGTTCCAGTCTCAAATAACGCAGGGCTGGGCATTTAGCCCGAACTGCGGCGGCCCTGCAAGTTCAGTCTGATGCGGGATGGGGCGCGAAGGCCTTTTCTCGGACCGCGATGCGATAGCCGCTTGGCGTCAAGCCGGTTTGTTCGCGGAACATGCGGGTAAAGTGCGAGGCATCGGCCAAACCCACTGCGTGGCCGATTTCCATGATGGATAGGTTGGTTCGCCGAAGGAGCGCTTGCGCTTCATCCAACCGCCGTTGCTGGCGATACTCGGTTATCGATACGCCGGTGGCGGCACTAAAGCGTCGTGCGAGGGTGCGTGCACTGACGCCCAGTTTTTGTGCCATAGCGGGTAAAGGGGTGACCGATCGGAGATCTCTTCCAATGTCGATTTGCGCATCAACGATTAACTCGTCACCGTGCAGATCTCTCGGTGCGCCCACCGGAGAGGGCGAGAAGCGCTGGCGAATTTCGGGTGAAAATTGATTTTCGATGTGACGCGCGACCCGCGGTGAAAAAATTTGGCCGCACAAGTAGACCATGAGGTCGGCCACCGAGTTGACGCTGCTGACGCAGAAGACCTGGTCCGACTGCGTGATGAGCTGCTCGCGTTCCAACTGCACCAGCGGGTAGCGTTTTCTGAAGTGATCAAACCAGTGCCAGTGTGTTGTCGCTGAGCGTCCATTCATTAGCCCAGTAGCGGCCAGTAGGAAGCTACCCGATCCGATACTGACGGTGAGCCCTCGGTGGCTAAGGTGTTGTGTGATCACGTCAATATGTCTCGGGTGTTTTTGCAGTGCGCGTTGCGGCTGCCGCCAAATGGCTGGGATAATCAATAGGTCCGTGTCTTGTAGTGCATCGAGTGACTCGGTCACGATCGTGAGACCACTTTGCAGTGTCAGGGAGCCCCCTTGATCGCTGAAACATTGAAAGCGCAGTGACTGCTGAGAGCCGCGGCCAAGCGCCTGCGCGGCTCCCGCCAGTATTTCCATTGGAAGCGTGATGGAGGAGGCCAAAATATCCTCGTGGAGCAGCGCCGCCACGCGAAAAGCCGCCGCCTGATTTGTCTTATTTCGCATAATATATGACTATATACGCATATTTTATTTGTCTGTCGAGGGTACACTTCGCGGCGAAGCCTGGCCAAGGGTGGCGGGTAGTGATGATAAGGGTACATGCAACATGCTGAGATTGCCGGTGATGGTCGCTGCAGGTGGCGTCAACAGTGCAGGGCGGACGTCGCGACGTCATGCCTACCGGAGGATGGTGTGGGAGCACCTGAGTGCAGACGACCGCGTTGGCACAGAATCCGCTTTGGCCCAAATGATGGGGACGCAAGATAGCGCGCGGATTCGTCAGCACACCCTGGTCCGAGAGATAGAGAAGGACTGGTTTGATCATCGTGCTGTGCCATGGCATCGGCGTGCGACGGTCGTGCCCAGTCAGCAAGATCACTGCTTTGAATATAGTACGGGCACAATGAGTGATGGCACTGTCATTGGGGGTGGCGCCCAAACAGTGGAGGGTAAGCGAGTTCGCATTGCGCTCCAGCCTGAGTCTGAAGTGCTGCTACCGAGTACGCGACAATTTGAGGTCAGTAGCGCGGGTCAACTGCCTACGGGCTTTGACCCGGGGGCTCTCTACCCCTCGAGAAACCATCCGCGTGCCCTGCAGATGACCGTTTTCGCGATGTCAGATGCGCTGGCTGATTTGGGCATGGATTGGCCCAGTGTGGCGGCGAGTGTGCCGGCTGAAGCGATCAGCGTCTACGTGTCGAGCGCGATGGGGCAGCTAGACGAGGCTGGCTACGGTGGCATGATGCGATCGCGTTGGCAGGGCCGCCGAGTGAGCTCGAAGCAATGTCCGCTGGGCTTTGCGGAAATGCCAGGTGACTTTATTAGCGCTTACATCTTGGGTGCGATGAGCCGGACGGGTCCGGCGCTCGGCGCTTGCGCCACTTTTCTCTACAACCTTCGGCTGGGTATTGACGATATTCGCGCTGGCCGCTCTCGCATCGCGGTAGTGGGTGCGGCAGAGGCACCGGTGAATGCCGAGCTCATGGACGGCTACTTGGCAATGGGTGCGCTGGCAACGGATAAAGGCTTGCGACAACTGGACGGCCTGACTGATAACGAGCGGCCCGATAATCGCAGAGCCTGCAGGCCTTTTGGTGACAATTGCGGCTTTACGATGGCGGAATCTGCTCAGGTTGTGATCTTGATGGACGACGCCTTAGCCCTCGAATTGGGTGCCCCCATTCTCGCCGGCGCGCCTTTCGTGAGTGTCCGGGCGGACGGCGCTAAAAAATCCATTTCTGGGCCTGGAGCAGGAAATTACGTCACGATGGCTGAGGCCGTGAGCACACTGCGGAGCATGCTTGGCAGTCAGCGGTTGCGAGAGGGCGGGTTAGTGCAAGCGCACGGTACGGGCACGCCGCAAAATCGGGTGACGGAATCGACCCTGCTCAGCAAAGTGGCACAAGCGTTTGATGTGAAGGACTGGCCAGTCGCCGCGATTAAGAGTTTTGTGGGCCATTCGCTTGCCGCGGCGGCAGGTGATCAGCTCACGGCAACATTGGGAATTTGGCAGTACGGGATCCTACCGGGTATTCACACGATCGACGGCTTAGCCTCGGATGTGGAAACGGCGCGTCTTTCCTTTGCAATGTCTGAGCGGGAGATCACGGATCGGGACTATGCCCTCATCAACAGTAAGGGGTTTGGCGGCAATAACGCCACGGCAGCGTTATTGAGCCCGCGCACGACCGAGGCATTGTTGCAACAACACCATGGGGCCGCTGCCATAAAGTCATGGCGGACTCGCCACGAGGCGGTGAGAGATGCGCAGAGCGCGATCGAAATACAGCGGCTCAACGGCGAGTGGTCGCCGGCCTATCATTTTGACGAAGGTGTGCTGACGGATGCCGAGGTGTCTCTGACAGAAACGTCAATTACTTTGGGGCAGCAAACGATGCCGCTGCATGGCGTCATTCCAGAGGGTTGGCAAATTGACGGCTGAAGTAATAAATTGGCCCCCCCTTAACATCCTTGGCGGAACACAGGCTCATGTCAGCAATTGATACCTTGCTCAACCGTAACTCTCACGCTCGGCTGGTGGATCCCGGCCCTGACGCGGGTGAGCTGAACACTATTCTGCAAGCGGGCTTGCGTGCCCCAGATCATGGTCGTTTGCGTCCTTGGCGGTTCGTCGTGATTGCCGGTGACCGTCGTCAGGCCCTTGGGGAGGTTTTTGTTAAGAGTCTGCAAATAAAAGGCGTCGATGATCCTGCAAAATTGGAAAAAGCGGCCAACGCGCCATTGCGCGCCCCTTTACTCATTGCTGGCCTCCTTCATGCGGTTGCGCATCCCAAAATCGCGCGTGAAGAACAGGCGCACGCCGTGGCAGCGGCGCTATCTGCCGCGCAGTTGGCCGCCGAGTCCCTGGGTATTGGCAGTATGTGGCGGACGGGTGGCTATGCGACAGATCCATGGGTGATCGAATCGCTAGGGGGAGAGGTAGGGGATCAGGTGATTGGATTTTTGTATCTGGGCACTCGGGAAGGACCCCAGAAAGCGTTACCGCTAGAACCGCTTGAAAATTTTGTGCGCTACTTTTAAATTGCCGCTCACGTTGTAGAGATAATGCATCCACCATGCTAAAGAAACCTTGGCTGCAGTTTTTCGTGCTGGGCCTATTATTGTTTATAGCTGGACGCTGGGCTTTCCCGATTCCCAAGCCAGTGTTGGGTCCACCCAATGCAGAGCGTTTGCAAGCGATGAGTCAAAACTACAGTCAGTTCAGTCGCGACGAGATTAGCCCTGCAGTGCTCTCCCGGTTTATTGACGCTGAGTTGCGCGATGAGCTGCTTTTTCGAGAGGCGCTTCAGCGGGGTTTGCAATATCGTGATGTTGCCATTGAGCAACGGATTATCCGCAACATGCGGTTTCTGAACGCGGACACTCAAGCCGATGATGCCACACTCATTGAGCAAGGTTATGCCTTACGTTTGCAGTTAACCGATGAGGTGATTCGCAGACGGCTCGTTCAGATTATGGAGCGACTCATTGTGGCGACCGCGCGCATTGCGCCACCCGCGCCGGATGAAATTGCCGCGCGTTATCAGCGCGACATCAGTAGTTGGTTGGAGCCGCCTCGTTACAGTTTTAGCCATGCTTTTCTCACAGAGGAACGTGCTGACGAAATGCCTGATCTGATTGCTGAGGTAGAGACTCATCAGATGAACGCCAAGCAGGCTAGAGCATTGGGTGCCCCGTTTTTATCTGGCTATGATTTTAGCTTGCAAAGCGCGGAGCAGATGACCCGGGTTTTTGGCGCGGTCTTTGCCGAGCAGCTGACGGCACGGGACCCCGTCCCTGGCGATTGGGTCGGTCCGATTGCGTCGGCCTTTGGTCAACATTATGTTTTGATTACTGCCCTGGAGCCTGAGCACACGATGCCGCTAGAGGACGTGAGTTTGAGGATAGAGCGAGCGCTTGTTCGTGAGGCTGAGGCCGCCGCGGTGGACGCATGGGTAGTCAATGCGCTCGCCGGCTATGAGGTCGTGCGCTCATGAAGTGGCTGCTCTGTGTCATCACCATACTGTTGTCCGTGGAAGCGGGAGCGCACCGTTTTGCCCCGTCTCTACTGGAGGTGCGGCAACTCTCTGACACTGACTTGACGGTAACTTGGAAAACGCCGACACAGAAAGTGTCGGCGGTGCCCATAGAGCCGCAGTTGCCCCCCGATTGTGCGCTCACTTCTGAATCCCCCTGGATTCAAGAAGGAACGGGCATGCTGCGGCAAATACAGCTGACCTGCCCCAACGGCATAGTCGGCCAGACAGTGTCGATCACCGGCTTAGGTGAGAACCAATCGTCTGCCTTGCTGAGAATGTATTTGGCCGACGATATTTTTCATCAGGCGGTGTTTACTGCGGACAGCCCGGCGTTCTTGGTGCCTGCTGAGGGAACTGCAAGCAGTGTTGCCGTTGATTATAGCTGGCTGGGCGCCGAGCATATTTGGGCCGGACCAGACCATCTCTTATTCGTCATGGGTTTGTTGCTATTAGTGGGTTGGAATCGCCGACTGATTTATACCGTGACAGCCTTCACGCTCGGACATAGCGTGACACTCGCGATGGTGACGCTAGGGGTATTTGAGTATCCGGTATCGCTGGTGGAATTCATGATTGCCTTGTCCATTTTTGTATTGGCGGTCGAGCTGGCGCGAGGCGATATGGGCGGGCGTCTGTGGCGTCAACCTTGGTGGTTGGCCGGCATTTTTGGTTTGTTACACGGTATGGGATTTGCCGGTGCGCTCGCAGAGACAGGATTGCCACAATCCAATATTCCTCTCGCACTGCTGTTTTTTAATGTCGGGATCGAGCTTGGCCAGCTGGCGTTTATTATGGCTTTGGTGGTGATCACTGCGATCGGAACCCGATTGCTCGGACCCCGGATCAGCGGATGGCGCCCTATGCCGGTTTACCTACTCGGTGCGTTATCGGCAATGTGGTGCATAGAGCGCGGCCTAGAGGTGTTGGCCTAGCTCAGGGATTGCCCGGCCAGTTTTTCATTGGAATGGCTGGGTGCATCGCGATGGCAAGTCCTTCGTCTATGTGATTTTCGTTTTCCAACACATCTCTGCGTCTCACAAACGCGGTGCCGCTGCGCGTATCGACCGCATCGGTGACCTCCATGCCACCTTCTCCCGAGAAAACGCGCGCAAGATCCATATTAAACCAAGCAATCCGTATGGAGGCGGCGGCTACTGCGCGTGACCAATCAAACTCTGATGTCACGCCACTTCCCGCGCCCTGAATGGCGGGTTTACGGGTTACCCCGTCGAATCGCGTTATGCGATTCATGCCCTGCTCGTAATAAATATCTTTTTCAATAATGTCGGTGAAAATAATACTGTCGATGTCGGTTTGCTCTCGCAGCTGGTCACGCACAGCTTGCACGATTTGAATGAATGATTTTTGATTGACTCGTCCAGTAGTCGGGTCGACGGGGTCCCCATAAATTAAGATCGCATTACTCCAGCGTTGGGCGAATTCCCGTTGCGGCCCCACCGTAAAGCCCGCACTCTCAAGGTATTCCTCTAAACGCTGATCGACAAACAGCTCGCGTTTCTTGAGATAATTGCGCGACGGTCCGCCTAGGTTTACGTTAGCAATGACGACAACCTTGCTGTCTAGCTGGCTAAAGAGTGCCTCGTCAAAAATATTAGAGGGGGTGGTGACGTTGTATCCGCCGCCGACGGTGGCGGATCCGCAGGCCACCAGTAGCGTTACTAGGGTTGTCGCAATGACAAGGCGATGAAGCCCGGTCCCTAGTATCGATGCGAGCAGTTGATGCGGTGGTAGTAAGCTAGATCGCCCTGACATTTTAGTATTCCTGTTTGTCGAAGTGCCTATGCTATCAAAAGGAGAATCGCGGATGAACACAACCATTTACGCGAGCACCTCAGGGCAAGGCCCCGATGTGCTGCTACTCCCTGGTCTCTTTGGGCAGGGCAGCAATCTTCGTGGTATCGCCAGAGCGTTAGAGGGCCAGTATAGGGTGCATTGTCTCGATTTACCCGATCATGGCCGCTCGGCCTGGCTTGAAGAGGCCTCCCTCGCACATTATGCGCAAGCGATCGTTGTGTGGATGCGCGAATCGAGCATCCACAGCGCGCAAGTGGTGGGGCATTCACTCGGTGGCAAGGTGGCGATGCAAATGGCTTTGAGTCATGCGACGTTCGTAAACCGCTTGGTGGTCGCCGATATCGCACCGGTCGCTTATGCCGGGCAGCACTGCGCGGTCTTTCAGGCCTTACAGCAGGTCATGGAGGCTGACTGTCAATCGCGGCAGGCGGCGGACGCAGTCTTGGCTGGCTGGATCGAGGACCCCGCGGTGAGGGGATATCTGTTAATGGGCCTCAAGAGAGGGAGGGAGGCCTACGAGTGGCGCTTTAATGTGCGGGGGCTGCTGAAAGGCTATGCCCGACTCTGTGCGGCGCCCGACTTTGATCACGTTTTCACAGGTCAAACACTGTTTCTGCGCGGCGCCGATTCGAACTATGTCAGGGCTGAGCACGAAAGCACCATGACAAAATGGTTCTCAGCCAGCCGTTTGGTCTCACTCACAGGCGCGGGCCATTGGCTTCATACGGACCAACCCACTGCTTTTTGTGATGAAGTGATGCGCCACTTCACAGCGTGAGTTGCCATCGGTTCCGTCAGGACCCCGTGTGCCGGTGCTCTGTCATCAAAAGTGTCCACAATTTCTGTGGATAACACGTTGGATAATTTGTTTACCCCGCTACCTAAGACCGAGAAACAGTGCACTTCAATAGATTGGTCAAATTTTAACCAAAGTGTAATATATTATAAAAAACATATACTTACCACGTACCTGTGAGGCATGTTATGTAATGTGCGCTATAACCACTGCAAATTGGAATCAACCGCAGGTGGTGTGCATAAGAAGTTTGCCGGTGCTACTACAGATTGTTTCTCTCGTATATCCCTTAGCGCTCATTTTTTAAAAAATTACGCGCCGCTGGGTTCTCAAGGTCCCCGATAGCGGCAGCCGGTATTGCACGTCTCTTTGATTTCTACTTCTGTCAGCGCCGGCAGGCTGGTCTTCAGTCGTTGCCAGATCCAGTGCGCGAGGTTCTCACTGGTGGGATTTTCCAAACCAGGCACTTCATTCAGATAGTGGTGATCGAGCTGCTCATAAAGCGGCGCAAACGCTTGCTTGATCTCATCGAAATCCATGATCCAGCCGGTCTGAGGGTTCACTTCGCCAGTAATGGTCAGTCGTACCCAAAAAGAGTGACCGTGGAGGCGCGCACACTTATGGCCCTCGGGCACATGGGGCAAAAGGTGGGCCGCCTCGAACTGAAAGTCTTTATATAGCTCCATTGGGATGCCTCCACAGGGCCGCTAGCGAAATCACGGCGGGAGTTTACACGGTTTAATTGGCAGGGCGATGCCTGTCAGCGACCCCAAAAGCACCTGAAAGCGCATTGACACAATGACAGTGATCCCTATAATGCGCATCTCTTGACGAGGGGTGATTAGCTCAGCTGGGAGAGCATCTGCCTTACAAGCAGAGGGTCGGCGGTTCGATCCCGTCATCACCCACCAATTCTCGGGAATGAACGTCAAGCGCAACCGGTGCATCGCACCGTCTACCTGGAGCGGTAGTTCAGTTGGTTAGAATACCGGCCTGTCACGCCGGGGGTCGCGGGTTCGAGTCCCGTCCGCTCCGCCATTACCTTTAGAAACTTTATCTAAGGCATTCCTCCTGGGCTCCTAAGCCACTGATCTAACGCATAAGGGCGATTCTCACCGATCGATCTAACCCACTCAGGCGTGCTTCCGTCCGAAACGGAGGGGCCAGCGATGGCACGCGGGTGGCGATTGGGGCGTCTGTTAACGACGGCAACGGCGCTGACTCAGGCCACGTTTGTTTCCACCGCCTTGTCAGCGTGTCCTCTTCGCACACCCAGTGCCCACTTGCGGCTGTTTGGCTTGGGCATCCTGGTCAGTCGCTTGGGTCTTTTTGGGCTACGCAAGCTCCGGGAGTAATAGTTCAGTTAATCCAAGAAGCCTAGCCAGGTGATGGGCTTTTTGGCAAGGTGAAATAGGAGGGCAGTCTAGCTGGTACACTATCAATCTAGACGGTCGGACAGCTGAGGCAGACAGGCAAATTATCGTTGATAACATGGGTGTGACCTGCTGATTGCCCGACTAGAATTGTGGGTTTAGGGGTGATTAAGGTTGCTCTTTAAGGACCCAACTGAGGCGTCGCTCTGCTCGAAGGGCGCAGTGCGTCTCTTAATGGCATCGTCACGCCGGCTATTCGCAATGTGGTTATCCAGCGACCCGTGATGGCGAAATATCAGGTGACAGTTGCTATCCATACTCACTAGAACGTTCCTCTTTGTTGGCCTCGCCTTCTTGTTCCTTGTTGCCGTATTGGACATCTGGGGGTACCTCACGCTGGGGAACCTCACGCCTCAAACCAATCCTTATATTGATAACAACGCGAACCGAGTCGTCTTGGTGATGGGAGCAACCGGCTCGGTAGGGGACGGACTCCTGAAAGCGGCGATCGCTTCTGCTGAGGTAGACAAGGTTCACGTCATTGCCCGGCGAACGTCACCAAGGATTCAAGCGGGCGTCGCCACAGGTAAAGTGACCTTGCACCTGCATGAAGACTTCACTAACTATTCAGGCTTGAGCGAGGTACTGCAAGAAGTCGACACCGTGTTATGGGCTCTAGGCGCTACCTCTATCGGGATGGATGACGATACCTATACCTGGATACACGTGGACTTTCCGGTCGCCTTTGTCGGGGAGTGGTTGTTACAGCGCACAATCGGGCCTATGTCGTTTCACTCGGTGACCGGAATGGGTACTGACTCTGAGAGTGATCAGCATTGGGCCAAGGAAAAGGGTCGGGCCGAAATCGAAGTCGCCGCAATGGCAGAGGACTCTGGTCTGCGGACATTTGGTTATCGCGCCGCATTTGTCCGACCCACAGCCGAGCAGTCCAATGCTCTCAATGATCTAGCCGAGTGCCTATTGCGTCCGGGACGTCTGGTGATCACCGGTAAACAACTGGGTGAGGCGATGCTGGAGATCAGTGCGCGGACACAGGAGCTTCCGAATTACACCTTGATAGACAGCGCGGACAGCATCGCGTATGCGAAAGCCTATGTGAAGAGAGTGCGTCCGTCGGGATCCTCACCAGTCATGAGGCTCTGCTCTTGAGCAGATCTACTGTGGAAATATCGGCCTAACGTCTATCTTTCTTAGCACGCGCACACTAAGTTTATCGGCTCATCGTCGGTTGATTTTGAAGAAGGGGAAATGTATGAAAATGTATTGGTTTATGGCGCTGTCACTGTTGCTGCTCACAACCACTGTGCAGGCCGGGCACCACGAGGCCGGAGAAGCCAAAGAAGAGACTGTTATTGGTACCGTCTTTTCGGACGATGGCGCTGCTAACCCGCTGGTCGCGGGCGACACTGCGCTGCAACAGATTTGGGTGGATTACATTCAGGCTCACAACGACAGAGATTTAGAAAAAATTGCGGCAATCAACGCAGAGGATTGGGCAGGCTACTTACCCGATGGCAACATCGTAAAGGGGAATGATGCTCATATTGAATTTC
>CAJQKG010000272.1 GCA_905478845.1 uncultured Luminiphilus sp. | reverse complement strand
GTTCGCCGCCCAACAGCAAAGTGGCCCCCTCCTCAACGCCCCGCTTTACCCAGGCTAAATTTTCCAGTAGCTGCGCTTCAGAGGCGACGGGGCCCATGTCGACCCCTTCTTCCAGCGCGTGCCCCACTCGGACAGTCGCGAGTTTGGCCGCGAGCTTTTCGACGAAAGCATCGTGCACGCTCTCGTCAACAATCAGGCGCGACGAGGCAGTACATTTTTGCCCAGTGCCACTATAGGCACCCGCAAAGGCGGCATTCACGGCGACGTCCAAATCGGCATCTGCCGCAATAATGAGCGCATTTTTCGAGCCCATCTCTAGCTGACACTTGACGAGGTTAGCGGCGGTCGCGGTGGCCACCTGACGGCCCACCGGAAGCGATCCGGTAAAGGTCACCGCATGAATTTGGTCGCTATTAATAATGTGATTACCAACGGTCCCGCCACCCCCCATCAGCAAGTTAAAGGCCCCCGGGGGCAACGCTGACTGACGCGCAATGATTTCGGTCAGCGCCCAGGCGCTGGCTGGCACAAGGTTGGCCGGCTTAAAAATCACGGCGTTCCCGAAGGCCAAGGCTGGTGCAATTTTCCAAACCGCGGTGGCCATCGGGAAATTCCAAGGACTGATCACAACCACTACCCCAATCGGCTCACGTCGGGTCTCGATCTCAATGCCGGGTCGCACCGAATCCACTCGATCATCAATTTGGCGATGAACCTCGGCCGCGAAGTAGTGAAAGAATTGCCCGGAACGAACGACCTCTCCCACGCCCTCAGCACGGGTCTTACCCTCCTCCTTGGCGAGCAATTCACCGAGTTCAGCGCTGCGATCGATGAGTTCGGTGCCGATGGCCATCAACATCTGATAGCGGGTTTCCATGGGCGACTGGCCCCATTCTTTTGCCGCACGATTGGCACTGGCGATAGCGTGGTCAGCCAGTTCGGGCGTTGCCTGCGCATAGCGACCGACTGATTCAGTGGTGTCGGAGGGGTTGATATTTTCAATGGAATCGTCTGTTTCGACCCACTCTCCGTCAATGTATAAAGCCCGCGTAACCGACATCGTCTATTCCCTTAAAACCCTAAAAACAAAGTGCGATGCTAAACCCTGCTTATTAAAAATGATACGCACTGAGCTACTCATGAAGGGGTACTTTTGCTCAAAACTTGGACAGTCATTCGAAGGTCGAGCAGAGCGCCATCAGCACATCAATTTCGCGCACTGATTACGACATATCGATGCCCAAAAGACACCTAGACTCGAGTGTTCCTCACCCAGTCACCTTTACGCCTGAGCATGCACCTCGATGCTCAAGCCAGCAGGAGAGTGTAATCGCACTGATTCGCGCGACTGCATGAGCCGACCCGACAATCGAGAACGGTTGAAAGGGACATTGAGCTGCACCAAGTGGTCTTTCCAAGCAGCCATATCCTCTACCCACCAGTTAAGGTGCGTGACACCCCTTGCCCCAGGCGCTGCGCGGGGATAACGATTGGTGCCCTGAGTGCCTTGATAGGTCACGAGCTCTACCTCACCCAAGGACTGCCCAATTTGGGCCCAAATACTGACCTCCAAAGCACAACCTGCAGGGAGTCCGATCATCTGCTCAATCTCGGGTCCGGCCAGAATATTATCGTGGGTTAAAGCAAGGCCCATCACGTCTCGATAAAACGCCTTCTCCGCCGCAGGATCATTCACGATACAAACGAGAGGACCTACCCCATAAAACCCTGAACTGGTTGGCAACGCATCGCCACCCATGATCTGTAGCAGCACAATATTGATGTCATCGTGCCCTGCTAGGTGTATCTCACGAAAATGGACGCCGTCAGGTGATACCGCCTCGCTATACTGCTCATTCCGAAATCGAACACCACGAGCCGTCAACTCCGCCATCCGAAGCGGCAAATCATCCACATAAATATCCAGATTCTTCGGACAGAGATCGAATACCGCTGCATCTTGGCGCACTGTCGCAGCAGCCGTGTCGTACTCCACCAAATGAATGGCGCCAAAGGCAGCGCCGGGCGATTGCAACATCGCTTGCCGCCGAATCTGACGGTCTGTCAGCTGCCAATGCTGCCGGAGACCGGGGTCATCGCCCTCAGCACGATCAATGCATTCGAAACCCAGCATATCGACCCAGAAGTGGCAGGCTGCAGCCACATCACTCGTGCCGATCGAGACCCAGCTCCAGGCAGTTAGCACGACAGGCACCCAAGGTCATGATGCTCAGTCGCGAACGCCTCGCTGCTCTGTAAAGTGGCGGCGCAACAGCAAGCCCTGTTGAGACCGCTACTCACGGCTCTGCTCGAGACATGGGATAACGCGCATCAACCTGCAACAGCAAATCATCGACCAACATCCCGACGTAATAGTCCGAGGACTGTCGTTTGGCTTCGTGCAAATAAGCGCGTAAATCCGCGGCCACGATAGCGGGACCACATGCCGCAAAGTCCCCACGCAGGCTGTGCCTAGGCAGCGCCACCAAAGCGGCAAGGCGCCGGTAATGCGCCGCACGCTGCCACAGTTCATAGGTCTGGCAAATATCAGGCTCGATGGTACGACCCGTGGCATACAAATAACCAATCACGAAGAGTGACTGGGGGTAATCAGCCTCCAACGCTTTCAGTCGATATGGCATCGCACGCTCACCCTGCCCCGAATAACCATAGGCACGCCCCAGCTGATAATTGAGCCGCGGGTTATCAGGGTCGTTACTCAGGGCATCAAGGCACGCTTCGATGGCGGCCGGCTTATCCATTGTTGCGCTACTCACCGCGACGCCGACGTGCCCGGGGTCTCGGCCATGCGCCGCGAGCTGATCACACAATGTGACCGTCTGTGAAAACTGATCGTAATCGTAGTCGGCAAACTCGACCGCCGTCGCCGACGCCGAGCAAAACAGTAGCGACAGCACCAGCGACGTGCTGCGATGCAGGCCACCCCTCCCCACGCTGACGAATCGATGCGCTTTCAGCAGCGCCCATAAGGATTTTTCATCCGTCAAACAACGACCTCCAATCGAGACCTTTCGTCTATGCAAAGCTTCTTTGAAACTCACCGTGAGAATGCGGTAAGCGCCACTTTTTATCAAGAATGGCCGGCACAGTAGAGAAAGGGAATGCCACTCAACGCGCCGCCGCTATTTTTCCCTCGGCGCTCCACTCACTACGCCGCCATAACAGCTTGTAGTAAAGTAATATATGACTCAGCGACACCCAGACACTATCTATTACCTAGGCCCTTATTGCCTAGGCCCGAATCGAGATATCCGACATGAGCGAAGCGCTTGTCATCAAAACCCAAGAAGAACAGCTCCTCTGGTTAACCTTGAACCGGCCAGATAAACGCAACCCGCTCTCTAGCGACATGATTGCAGCGTTATCGGAAGCGCTTCAAGCTGGCTATGAAGATAATGCAACGCGCGTCATCGTGATTAATAGTACCGGTGTCGCGTTCAGCGCAGGCCATGACCTAGCTGAAACAAGACAGCGAGCCGACGAACCATTCGATAACTGGCAGCAGCGGATTAAGGCGTTGCTCACCGCGTGCGCTGATATGATGAGCGGCATCGTTCATGCGCCCAAGCCTGTTATTGCGAGCGTCCAAGGTATTGCCAGCGCAGCAGGCTGCCAGTTGGTGTCCGCCTGTGACTTAGCACTGGCAGCGGATACCGCTACTTTCTGCACGCCTGGCGTCAATATCGGCACCTTTTGCACCACGCCATTAGTGGGTATTGGACGCAATCTATCCCGCAAACACGCACTGGAAATGGCACTGACCGGCGATCAATTTAGTGCCACGACAGCTGAACGGTTTGGTCTGATCAATCGCATTGAGCGCGCAGAGAATCTCACCCCCGCCACACGACAACTCGCGCTGTCGATCGCGACACGCTCTGCGGACAGTATTGCGCGCGGCAAATCGGCTTTTTATCGTCAAGTTGAGATGCCGCTCGATGACGCCTTTGTGCTGGCGAACGAGGTGATGTTACAGAACCTCACCGCATCGGGAGATGCGGAGGAAGGCGCCGCAGCATTTTTCGAAAAACGCCCCCCCGAATGGCGTGATTGATTCAATGCGACTCGAGTCTGATCAGGATATTGCAACGTTGCTCAACACGGTTCATCGCATTGCGGTTTTAGGCGTCAGTGCCAACCCTGAGCGGCCGAGCCATCGTGTTTTTTGTTTTTTGCTGGACGCAGGCTACGATGCCATTCCCGTGAATCCCCAACTGGCTGGTCAGCAGTTGCGGGGCAGGCCGGCTCTTGAGTCGCTGGCACACCTCACAGGGCAAATAGATATGGTCGATGTATTTCGGGACAGTCGCTTCTTACCTGACATCACCACCGAAATCATCAGCCTACAAATACCCGCCTTGTGGACTCAGCTGGGCGTGACCCATGTGGATGCTGAGACAGCAGCCGTCAAGGCGGGAATAAAACTGGTCGTCGATCGATGTCCCGCTATCGAAATTCCTCGACTACAACAACTAGGCCTGATGAATAGCCGCTAAAGCAGACGATGCAGCTCTCTAGCCCATCACAGCGCCTTACCGCCGGTCTCTTCGAGCTGAGACAGTGACCACAGTGTCAATAACGCCGCCACTAATATGTAAACCGACACATAGATGATGCCCAGCTCCTGCCAAAGGAGCACGGCGATGGTGGGCGCGAGCGCCCCGCCCAGAATGGCGCCAATTTGGTAGCCCAAAGAAGCCCCGGAATAGCGCACCTCCGTGGCAAACAGCTCGGTGAAATAGGCGGCCTGCGGGCCGTACTGCATGCCGAGTAATACCATGCCCATGGTGACCGCCAGCGTGATCAAAATTGGGATGCCTGTATCGACCAGCGGGAAGATAGCAAAGCCCCAAATACCGGTGAGAATCGCGCCCCATCGGTAAATCTGCTTTCGGCCTACTCGATCCGATAATCCCGAAAAATAAAACTGAGCGGGCATCATAATCGCCGCCGCCACCAGAACGGAAACCAACAGTTCATCGCGGGTTAAATCAACGGTCGGCGAATTCAAACCATACGCAATGACGAAAGCAATCAAAATATAAAAGGTCACCTGCACCGACAAGAACGCTCCCGCGGCCAGAAAGATCCGACGGGGGTATCGCCGCAATGCCTCCAATACGGGTGAGCGCGCTGCCACTGCCTGCTGTGGGCTTGCTGCCTGCTCCGCCTGAAGCGCTTTAAACGCCTCGGTATCTTCCACGCGAAGCTGAATAAAGAGCGAGATGGCAATTAATAAAATACTGGCAATAAAAGGCAGTCGCCAGCCCCATGCTAAAAACGCCTCATCACTCATCGAAGCACTCACGGAAATAAAAGCAAGGTTTGCCAGAATCACACCCATCGGTGCACCCGCTTGCGCATAAGCGCCATACCAACCGCGCTGATCTGCCGGCGCACTTTCAGTCACCAGCAGCATTGCTCCGCCCCATTGCCCTCCTACCGCCAATCCCTGAATAAATCGCAATAAGACGAGGCACAATGGCGCGGCTAAACCAATCGAATCATAGGTGGGCAATAGGCCGATAAGCGTCGTAGCGACGCCCATCATCATGAGCGCGACGACAAGCGTTCGCTTACGCCCCACGCGGTCACCAAAATGGCCAAATACAATGCCACCCAAGGGCCGCGCAATAAAGCCGACCGCAAAAGTACTGAATGAAATAATTAACAACACCATGGGCGGCAGGTCTTGCGGGAAAAAAGCAATGGGGAAAATAATGGCAGCCGCCGTGCCGTATAAGAAGAAGTCGTACCATTCGATACTGGTTCCTGCCAAGGAAGTCAGGGCGACTTTACGCATGTTGGTTGCTTTTTCGCGCGTCTGTGCTTCGCTCACTCTGTCACCGCTTTAGTCGTCGTTGCGACCAAACTAACATGAAGCGCTCAGTCAGTTGGCGAAAAAACCGAAGTAACTTGATCTATCGCCCTGTAACTCTCAACGTCGCCAACAAAACACTTCGCTAGCGTTCGCGCTTATCGTTATTCACCGTCACCCTTTGCATATGACGTCGATTCGGTAAGTAATCGCAGACGGCATAATGCTGGGTAATCCGGTTATCCCAGATAGCCACCGTATCGTTCCGCCATCGCAACCGAACTTGGAACTCTGGCTTACGCACCTGCTGGAACAAAAATTGCAATAGCTCGTCGCTATCGCCCTGATTCATATTTAAGATATGTCGGGTAAAAGATTGATTGATATTGAGATATTGAAGTCCCGATATCGGATGCGTCGCCACCACGTTGTGCACGGCAGAGCCAACCTCTGCTAGTGCCTTATCGATTGCCTTGGTACCACCCCGCTGAAAGTAATCATTGCGGAAGGTGCCCATATCATGAATTGCCTGCAGTGCCTGTAAATCAGATTTCCATCCGGCAGACAAACTCTCGTAGACCGCACCCATGTTGGCCCAGAGCGTGTCACCGCCGTGACTCGGCACCTGTACAGCGCGCAAAATACTGGCAAACGGCGGGTGGGGTCTGAACGTCAGGTCTTTATGCCAATCCTCTGTATCAGGCACGTTGTCAGCGTCGGCAATCAGTTCGACAATACTCTGAAAGCCCTCGACATGCGGATAAACCGGGTGTCCGGGGTCAACATCGCCCAGCGCAGCAGCCAGCGCTAAGTGTGACTCAGGCGTGAGCGGTTGATCACGTAAAAATAAGACCTGATATTGCGTCAAACCTTGGTGCAAACAATCCACGTCTGTTTGAGCCAATGTTTCACCTAAGTTGAGACCTGAGACCTCGGCCCCCAGAGCTCCAGTGAGCGCTTCAAATTCCATCGCAATCCCTTTTTGTCTGTCATGGAGCGCTCTGCCCGTGACGGCCCCTGCCTACGCCAGTGCTGGGCAGTCAATCTCTGAGCCAGCCGGGGTCAATCGCGGTAGATCCCCGTCTGCGTCTGCTTCTGCGAGGCTAAGCGAGCCAAAACCTGATCACTAGGCCCCATGATTTTTATACCGCGATCTCATCTTTTACGCCAGCCTCTTAGCCCTTGGTACCTGGGTACCTTGACCGCAAAGCCACTGAACTGGACAGCCCGAATAATGTGCACAGGTGCCAGCTAACGAGAAGATGGGAATATCGGGAATCACCTCAAAAGGCGTATTGCCCTCTCATGAATCCCTCAGAAACTGCCCGCGCGTTCAGTGCTCAAAGGCTGTGCCATACTCGCACCTCGCTGCGGCAACGAGAACACCATGAGCGCCCTAGAAAGCTTTTCGCAACAACTGGCTGACACCGTGTGGGGTCCGCCACTGGTTGCATTGCTTTTAGGTGGCGGCTGCTTTTTTGTCATCGCGTCACGTGCACTGCCTTACCGCTATATGGGTCATGCCATTGCCATATTAAGGGGCCGATACGACACGCCGGATGCCAACGGTGAGATCTCTCATCAGCAAGCGCTAGCGGCTGCGCTATCCAATACGATGGGGCTGGGCAATATCGCGGGGGTCGCGCTGGCTATTGTCGCCGGCGGGCCCGGCGCCGTATTTTGGATGTGGATGTCTGCGATCGTGGGTATCGCCACTAAATTTTTCACCTGCTCGCTCGGCGTCATGTATCGAGGCAAAGACTCTCTTGGCAACCTTCAGGGCGGCCCCATGTACGTTATCCGAGAAGCGCTCCCTCGACCCTATTACCCACTGGCCATCTTATTTTCGTTAGCGGGTCTCATCGGCACCTTACCCATCTTCCAAGCCAACCAACTGACGGCCCTTATCCAAGACACCGTCCTGGCGGGTGAGGCGCCGGAGTGGGCGCCACTCGCGATTGGTGTTGTCATAGCGACCGTCGTGGGATCAGTCATTTTCGGTGGACTCCCCAGAGTCGCCAAAGTGGCGGTGGCACTGCTACCCACTATGGTCCTCGTCTATCTAGCCATGACAATGTGGGTGCTCGCCAATCACCTGTCTGACATTCCTCGTGTGCTCGCCATGATTTTCACTGAAGCGTTATCCCCAACCGCTGTCGGGGGCGGGTTTCTCGGCGTGATGCTCATCGGCATTAGTCGCGGTGCGTTTTCAAACGAAGCCGGCGTCGGTACCGAGGTCATGGCACACAGCGCAGCGAAAACAGATGAACCCATTCGAGAGGGCATGCTGGCAACGTTGGGCCCGGTCTTTGATACCTTGGTCGTGTGCACCTGCACAGCGCTCGTCATTCTTTTAGCCGGTAACTGGCAGTCTCCGGGAGACATGTCAGGCATCACCTTGACCGCTGATGCCTTTCGCTCAGAGATGGGCAACGTGGGGCTGATCTCACTGGGTTTCGTGGCACTGATCCTCAGCACCACCACCATGTTTGCCGGATGGTATTTTGGGGCAAAATGCTTTGGATTTTTAGTCGGTGCTGAATGGCAACCCTACTTCCGATGGTTTTTTGTTTCCGCTGTTGTATTTGGAGCCACCGTGAGCATCGACGTGGTCTTTAATTTGATCTCCGCCAGCTATGGCATCATGGCGATTCCCACTATGGTCAGCGCCATTATTTTGGCGCCCCGCGTTTTACGCGCTGCCGAGACCTACTTCACTGATCACCCCTCATAGCACGCCCAAGGCACTATTCGCTGCGCGCTTTTAACACCAGTAGTGCGTTGCCCGGCATCTTGCCAGAGAAGGCGTAGCCCGAGTTCAGGATAATGCGGTCTCCGATTACGATGGGCGCCTGCCCACCGCCTATAGAGCCCCCTCGCGCGATCCGGTCACCCACGGCGTCGACCGACTGAGTGGTATCGTATTCCCACACAATGACTCCAGTCGCTGAGTCGAACGCTCGCAGATAACCATCATTAGATCCCGCCAACACATAGTCATCTAATACGGTGATGGCCGCAGAATAACCGGGGAAACAACCGGCACGCCCATTACAGACATCCTCTGCTGGCGCCTTCCAGATAAACTCGCCTGTATCAATATCCAAGGCATATAAACCGGGCTTGGCCGGCTCATCGTAAGTCCGCCCATCCGGTACGTCGCTGATCGGCACAAAAACTTTTCCCGCATGAGCCGCCAGACCAAAGTTAATCCCTGCCACGACACCGCCTCTACCCACTTTGTTGCGCCACCGGACTTTTCCGCTCAACGGATCTAAGCCCACAACAAGCCCGCCTTTGTCACCGGCTAGCAACATCTTGCGCCCGGATTTGCCAACTGCCACAACGGGACCGGCTCCATAATCCCAGTCTGGGCCATTGTCGTCAGGACAATTAATCTTGCCTGCATACTCGCAAGAGGCATTCCAGACATCGCCTGCGCGCGCCTGCGCGACCCAGACAACCTCGCCGCTGTGCCGATTCAGTGCAATGACCGAGTCACTCGCCCCGGATCCCTCGCCCGTATAATCATCTCCCGTCGCCACAAACAATAAATCATCGTCCACCGACATACCTGCCCACACCGGCACACCAGACGGGCCATAAAGTGTTTTACCAGCGTCATTGGTGGCCTGCTCTTTTGCAGGTGGAATAAAGTATCGACGCCAACGCTCCTCACCGGTGCCCGCATCTAGGGCAGCAACCGCGCCTCGAAAAGTGCAACAGGGATAATCGGCACTGATTGCCGCACCCTCTTCCAACGATGAGATCGGGACGTACAGTACCTCGTCGATCAGGGTGGACGCCGCCGTCAACGTTGCCACGCCGTGATCATCCATCCGCTTGCGCCATCTCAGCTCGCCGGTAATAGCCGATATGGCATATTGGTTACCACTGACGTCACCAAAATACAGTAGCGGGTCAGCCTCCTCGTCGACAGGGTCCCAGGGCGCAACGATCATCGCATTGCGCACCTCTGCCGAGGCCATAAATTGCCAGCGCGTGCAGCCTGTCTCCAAATCAAAGGCGTAGACCAGTCCACTCTGGCTGCCGACAAAAATCGATCCACCCGCAACTGCAGGCTGAGAACGCGCGCGCACAGCGGAGGGAAAAGCAAATGCCCAGTCCACTTCTACTGCGGGTAACGCCGCTTTTGTGACCGACGCGGTGCTGGGCCCGATGTAGTGAGTACCGCTCTGATCAAAGCCCCAATGAGAAAACGCTGGGGCTGCTGCACGATCAAAGTTAGCAGCCGACGCCGAACAGGCTACACCCGCTGATCTCACGTCATCGCCACTCATTTTTCGCTTGGTGAGAAATTCGGCGATGGCTGTTTTTTGCGGTAACGATAAGTCACTGGCCACTTCCTGCATCAAGCCATCATTGAGGGCACCAAGGATCGCCTCTGGAGTGCTTAACTGAAGAATATACCGCTGGGGTGCGCGCACGACATTAGCGTCATGACATTGCGCACAGCGCGACTCGTAAAGCGCGCGACCCGCTGCTTCTGTCGCTGAGTCAAGGTTCTGAGAGACCTCCGCGTAAGCTCCATCCTTACCACCCGCACCGTTTCCGAGCGCCCCCTGAGAGCACACTAACAAGCAGGAGAAAAACAGTACCGCACGACAGCGCTCGACGATGACTAGCACGCTTTCTTTTAACAAAACCATTACCTCTCTGTTCCTCCAGCGCCTTCGACAGCCAAGGACGTTACGGCTAACACTTTTATCGCCAAAAACTTAATGGCCGACTCTTTCATCACGAGATGCTAATCGCCGGTATTATTCAGTAGCCAAGCATGTTTCGCTTAAGCGGTTCTAGGACGCATCGGCCCATAGTTTGTAAACGGGGTCTGCCTGACTTCGACATCCCGTCGTCATTCCTTCGAACATTCCCGAGTCCATCAAATTCTTTGCCGGACTGGAGGTGGTCCAATCCAATACGAACGTCCTGTGGGAAATTTTCCAGACGCCTTGCCTGCGCTCATAGCGATCGACATAGCGCCCACCCGTCATGACATCCTCGGGGATATCACCCGCCGTGTTCTGATACGCAATGACATAGCTTTCGCCCACCGCGACATCGCCCTCGACTTCGATCCAATGATTGGTCACCGTGTGCGCCACGCAAGATAAGGTCTTGTCGATTGTCACCCCGATCTCTTCCGAGAAGTCGCGCGCTGAGCCGTTAATCAAGCCCGATACAATCGCAGCGTCGTCATGGAACGCACTCATAATCATCTCGGCATCACCGCGGTCAACTCCGCGGGCATAACGACAGCCCAGCTCGGTAATGGCTTGATGAGACAGTACCTGATCAAGCCTATCGCGCTCGTTCATTTGATCGTCCTCCAACTGACTTTTTTTCTGACTCGCATGAGTAATCAACAGCGTATTACCGGGATCTTGTAAATAATGACCACCACGAGGGCAACCGTGACTGAGAGACAAGGCATCCTGTATTGGCATGAGTAATGACGGCGGAAACTGTCTAATCCAGTCCAGCACGTAATGCCGATGCTGCATCCGCCACACCTCATCTTTAAAGCTATGCCGATCGAGGTAACGTCCACCGACCAAATGCGGCTGCGGCTCACCATCAGTAGGCAAGGTCACCCAGGCCATCACATAGCTCTCGCTCACTGCAGTATCGCCGTGCACTTTTATCCAAATATTACTGGTGCGGTGCGATGACATCGGTGCCCCGACATGCATCACCGCAATCGCACTGGCAAACTCTGCCGCCGTCCCCTGTAGTGAGCCGTAGTCGACGGTTCCGTCGGCATGATAAGACTCCCTCAGCAACGCTTCATCAGCGCGATCGATCCCCCGTGCATGCTGCGCGAGTCGCTGCCGTATTTGGGTACGAGACCAAGTGACCCATAACGACTCTTCGTGCTCGATCACAGGCGCCGCCGCTACCATCCCGCAACACCATTAATGGGTCGCTCACTCAGCCACGTCCGGCAAGATGGCAAACCGATTATCACAACGACATCAGGTCGTTTAAGGTTTCATGAAAACCCTGAACGCGGCGCTCTTGGTTGGGCATCCAAAACCCTTGGTAACCGGCAGAGGCGAGCCCCTTTTGCTGCATTTCTGCAATACTGAGATCCTGATCTGCTACCGTACCCAAGGTCTTTTCTCCGTACCGGATATGCTCGTGCATCGCGTCCACAACCGGTAAATCGGGGCCGCCAGCAGGCGACGGCGTGGTGTCTTGGCCAGCCACGCGATTCACCAACCACCAATGATCAAAAAGACATTGCGCAGGGTCAGTTGGATGCGGTCGAGGACGCAGTAATTGCACGCCATCCGGACCCACGGTAATCACGTTATTGGGAAACAGATTGTAGATGACGTAATCCGTCAGCTGATAATCAGCAAGGTGGGCATAGTGTAGATAGCCCTGAGATTCACCTTGCACCCGCTTAGCTGCCTGAATATCCAGTCGAAGCTGCCTCCAGGTATCACGCCCTAAATAATCATCGCTGTTGACGTCCCATGCTGCGGCCATACTCTTCAACGGCTCGCCAATCTGATCGCTCTCGTACTGCACAGAGGGCATAAAAGAGGGGAACCAACCGCGA
>CAJQKG010000271.1 GCA_905478845.1 uncultured Luminiphilus sp. | reverse complement strand
GCGGTAAAGTGGCAAGCAAGCTCCCCAAATTCATTGGTCGCAGCGCGATAGTCACTGACACCTGGCAAGGCTGCTTCGTCGACTGATGTCGCCCGATAACTGTATCCCGACAGACCTCGCTGACCGGCCTGACTCAACACGCGATGATCAGGCGTCGCAAAGTAAGGAGCATAAACTTGCAGCAAGCCCGTAGGACAATCCGGTGCTTTGAGCCGTTCGACCCGAAATAACTGCCCTGCTTCAAGCCTCAAGGCGCGCTGGGTGGGCGGTTCGTCACCTGAATCATGCGCTTCACCATAAGGCGCCGACTCCAAGCCAAAAACCGCTTTATAAAATGCCGTATCAAAGGATCCGGTCGGCTGTACCACGTTGGCATGACTCCCCTCGCTGTTTTTGTAAGGCAGCGTTAGGTCAATCGTGCCGAAACCGGGTCGGTCGAACCCGCCGCGTTGAATAAACGCCACGCGACCATCAGGGTCGAAGTACAGCGTTTCTCTGAGGCCAACAAAGGGCGTTTGTAACGTCACCGGCGGGGGTGGATTCGCCAAGGGCGCAGAGACTAACTCAGACAGCCAACGATCCGACACCTCACTGCGATAGTGGTTCAAGCTGTCACGGAGCTCAAGAATATCGGCGGTGTACATCCCCATCCACCGGCTACCGGACACCAATGGTCGGTGGGCAGCTAAGCCGTCTCCGGCTAATTCAGACCAACACTGTAGTCTCACCAGTCCTGTCTGGTGGGCGGCACAGCCAGCGTGCTGCAACCGAATCGATTGCAGCGCAGCGTGATGCCCATACAGCGTATTGGCCTCGCTGGCACTCAGCGCGCCCTCGCTTATCGGCTCAAAACCCAGTGCCTGCCAAAAAGCCAATAGTCGTTCCCGCTCAGACGTGCGGGTGGCAAAAACAAATTCGTAAAGGCCGCTAACAACGCTCATTGTGCGTCACACGCTATCACCACCGACCCGAATCACCGCGCGCCCAAGCAGTGCCCGCGCCTCCCAAGCGCGATGCGCCTCAGCAATATCGGATAGATCAAAGGTCTGCTCAATGGGGATACGCCAAGTGTGATCTGCTAGGGCTTGATGTGTCGCAGAGACTTCGGCGCCACCGCTCGCAGCCTGATGAAAATACTGCACAAAACCCGACACCGAGCAACTCTTACCGATCAATAGGGATGGCGAGACCGGTGGCGCCTGCCCCGCACTGGCACCCAGGTAAATAATATTGCCCAGTGGGGCCACCGCATCGAGATTCATCGGCGCTCTGGCACCGGCATTGCCATCAAAGATGACATCGGCACCTCGGCCGTCGGTTAAGGCCTTGACCCCCTCGGGCCAGTCATCTCGTAAATAATCAATCACCGCATCCGGTTCAAACTGTTCAGCGAATTCGAATTTGTGTTCGCCTCCGACTAATCCAATCACCTGCGCGCCAGCCGATTTAGCGATCTGCATGACTAAAGAGCCGACCGCACCCGCCGCCGAATGCACCACCACCCACTGGTTGGGCTGCACCTTCGCGGCACTGTGAACCAACAGCCAACTGGTGTAGGCGCAGGTTGAAAAGCAGCATGCCAATGGCCAATCAAAGTCATCCGGCACGGCGACTAACCCATGAGCCGGCACAACGGCAAAGTCAGCGTTACCCCCCCAATGACCATTGGTGGCCACCCGTTGACCCATCAGCGCCGAATCGACCCCTTCCCCCACTGCATCGACACGACCGGCAAATTCAAAGCCTGGGGTGAACGGGAAGCCTGGGTGATTCCATTTAATGCGATCGGCACGCGCATGATTATCAAGGGGGTTGAGTGAGGCATAGGCGACCTCAACGCGCACTTGTCCCGCTCCAGGATCGGGTTGTTCAGCCTCCTGCAGTGTCAGCACTTCTGGACCACCCGGTTCTACTACCACCACTTGTCTCATCACGCTGCCTCTCACTCTGTTGGACCCAGAGTAAATTTGATCGTTTGTTATATCAATAGATCATTTTGGCGTGTCGAGGGCTCGATACCGATTGTTGATCCGCCAAGTTCCTAATTGGGCATCACCGCTGAACACTTGCGTATTTAAGTCTATTGGTATATCAATAGAGCATTGGCGTGGTGTGCAAGCGTGAGTCATGTTCTACCGCCGCCGCTCCAAGCCACTAAAAACATAATATTGAGGCACACCCCATGACGCAAAATACTAGACTGACTCTGTTTTCAGCCGTTGCGCTTGCCATCGCTGGCACATTTCCTAGCACTCCCACCCTGGCACAAGAATCCGCGGCACTCGAGGAAGTCATCGTGACGGCTCGAAAGCGCGAGGAGAACCTGCAAGAGATCCCTATCGCTATCACCGCAGTGTCTGCAGCCGACATACTGGAGGGGAACGTGACAGGGTTAGAGGATATCGCTGCCCTCGCACCAGGTTTCTACTTTTTTAATCAAGGGGGAAGCCAACCCGGGCGCTATAACACTCAGCTGAGGTTCAGAGGCCTCAATCAAGCCCAGTTCTCACCCAGTTTTGAAACGGGCGCGTTGTTTGTCGATGGCGTGTACGTTCTCAATGGCGGTACCTCGCTCTCCTTGATGGACATTGAGCGTGTCGAGGTCATCAAGGGCCCTCAGGCCGCCTACTTTGGTCGCAATACCTTTGGCGGGGCGGTCAACTTTATTACCCGCGACCCCAGCATGGATGAGGTTTCGGGAGAAATCTTGCTATCGGGCACCGACCGAAATCGCTTTGATGTCTCAGGCATCGTCGAAGGGCCCCTTATTCAGGACACCCTTGCGGGTAGCTTGAGTTTCCGCATGTATGACAAAAAGGGGCAGTTCACCGCCTCGGATGGCGGCACTCTGGGCGACGAGGAAACCTGGGCGCTGAATGGAAAACTGGTGTGGCAACCCACCGATGCGCTGACCATCAAACTGAGAGCCGCCTATACCGAGGATGACGACGGGCCGCCCGCGCAAGCTTATATTGCGGGAAGAACGAATGACTCCTGTGGGGGGAAAACGATTCAGGTGAAAGCCGGCGGCACGGCAAATCCCTATAACTTTATCTGCGGGGAAGTCCCGGGCATGGGTCGAGCCATTCCGGTGACCGGCAGTAAAATTATCGACGGTAATACTGCGCTACCCACTAACTTACTAAACCTCTTTGGTTTTGGACCGTTAAATATTCAAGAGGCTTACGCTAATCAGGATCTACCTTCTGGCGTTCCCTCAATGGGTCGGTTGGGTCTGCTTCGCGAAACACTGCGATTGAGCGCCCACATCACCTACGAAATCAATGACTACTCCATCGATTTTGTCGCAGGCCATAACGATCAAAAAGCGAACTTTATCCGCGATTTTGATCTGAGCGGTTTCTCCAATGGTTATTCATCAGACCCTCAGGCTCTGGATGACACCAGCTTTGAGCTCCGCCTCACCTCGCCGCAAGATGGCAGATTCAGATGGTCGGTGGGCGTCAACCATTACGAGCAGGAATTTACTTCCTCGCTGGCTGGCGGAAACTTCTTTTTCGGGTGCTTCGGAGCTCAGGGTGGCAACACTGAATCTCCCTGTCTCAATGTGGGCGGTCTCACCGTTGGACTCGGGCCATTCGCTAACTCTTGGGCACAATCAGACGAAACGGAAGTACTGGGCATCTTCGGGTCGGTGGACTTCGACATTACCGACCAACTCACCGTCACCCTTGAGGGACGTCAACAAAATGACTCGCTGACCAAGGGAGGCGTTATTTCAGAGGAAGGCTTGCTGAACGGATCCACTGAGCTGGAATTCAAAGAATTCCTGCCGAGGGCAATCATTCGATATCAGCCGTTTGATGGCACCATGCTGTATGCGAGCTATGCCGAGGGTATTGTTCCGGGCGACATCAACATCGAACTGGTCAATGCCGATGCGCAAGAGCTCGCGCAATATATAGAAGCGTTTCCTAGCTTGGGTGTGGCACTTCCTCCAGAAGAAATTGAAAGTATTGAACTTGGGTGGAAACAAACCTTCGCAGATGGCTCAGCCTACTTTAATGCCGCGGTCTATTTTTCAGAGTGGACGGGTATCAAAGGCCGATCGAGCGTCGCCGTTAATGAAACCTGCTCCTCCGCGGATGTTGCCTCTTCGGCGCCCGGTTGCTCCTACAACGGTGTAATCGGAGATCAAACGACTAAACAGCTCGAAGACGCTAACGGAGACCCCACCGGCCCGCTCAAAAATGCGCGGAACGTGCTCCTCGATGGTGATGCGGATCTCTGGGGCTACGAGATTGAGATTGGCGGCCAAATTACCGACAACTGGTCGGTAGATTTCAATTTGGCTTACGTCGATACGGAATACACCCGTTATCGCTACAACTTCGGTGAGGCGCGACTGGGCTATTCGGACATGCGCGGTAACTCTGTTCCACGAGTACCCGAATACACCGCCTTCGGCACGACAACCTACAACTGGAGTATTAGCGAGGACATGGGGGCATTTATTCGTCTCGATGCTAATTACTTTGGCAAAACCTATACCGAAGAGCGCAACCTTAATTGGATGAAGTCTTATACGATCTTCAATCTGCGCGGGGGTATCGAAACTGAAGCCTACCGATTGGAATTATTCGTGAGCAATCTGACTGACGAGGACGCCTGGGCCAGTGGCGCTCGCTTCTCTGACACCGCTTTCCCCACTGATTTTGGCAACTTCTTTGTGGAGCAAGGGGTGAACGTGTCTCCCAACGACAAGCGCGAAGTAGGCGTCAGAGTGCAGCTCAGATTCTAAAACGATACTGCATCTAGTTTTAGCGTTGTGACTTACCGGCCGGGGAGACCCGGCTTTTTTTATGCCCGGTAGAAAAGCGGTAGTGCGTTAGTGGTAATGCCGACGCTTCGACATCTTTCCCACGCCCGCATTAAAGGTGTTAGTCGGATCGAGGGCCCGATAAAAGGCGGCGTGGTCATGCTCCGCACAGTAGAGGTGTCCCACATTATGTTCTGCCGGATATTTAGCCCCAATTTCGTCGAGCAACTCCATCATGCGACGCTTCACGTCCTCAGGATCCACGCCCGCCTTCACGACAAAGTCCCAGTGAAAAACGTGACACATAAAATGTCCTAAACGAAACGGTTCTTCCAATTGATCGAGTAGATCGTCTGGTAAAAACGCATACCATTTGGAATAGTTACGCGGCAAGGCCACATCGAAGGTGACGAGACCACCGGTTTCTTTAGCGTGGATTAAGCTATATCGCGCGGGAGCCCCACCGGCAACAAAGCGGTGCAATAAGGCGGCCTCTCCTTCCTCGGGGGAGCATTCGAAAAAACTGCCGGCGTCTCCGTCGCGGGTCACCGATTGCAGCACCTCACGAATCTCTGGAATGGCCGCATCGGCCCCCACCACGACCAAATGGTGCTCGTAGGTCTCGCGGTAAGCACGCATTCGCTTTGGGAGATGATCGGGCCATAATTTTGCAAGCCAATGTAATAACCGATCTGCAGGTAGATCCGGCAAGCCTGGCACACGTTCTAAGAGCCGATCCACCGCCGCCTTCACCTTATACAGTCGTGGTAAAAAATCGGTGCCAAGATATTTCAGAATCAGGAACATATCCTTGCAGTAATGATC
>CAJQKG010000270.1 GCA_905478845.1 uncultured Luminiphilus sp. | reverse complement strand
CCCAGCAGGTCTCCTTCGCTAGAGCGAAAGACCGCTTTGATGTCGGGCGCGTCGCCCTCAAAAAGCCACTCCCCCTCGGCATCGCGCGCCGGCGGCGACACCACAATCGGGCACGCCGGCGTTTTAATGGCGACAGGCATAGCCGGATAACTCACCTGCGTGGGCTCTCCAGCCAGCGTGGCCGCGAGTGCTCGCGCTGCCGCCATCAGCGGTGCAACGTAAACCAATACGTGTCCCGCCACCTCAGCGCAATCACCCATGGCATAAACATGTGGCGCACTCGTCTGTAACAAACGATCGGTCACGATACCCCGCTGGGTCTGAATGCCGGCCTCAGTAGCCAATGCCGTGCGGGGCCGCACACCAACCGCACAGAGCACCGCATCCGCCTCGATCGTCTCTCCATTGTTGAGCGATACGACGTACCCTGTCTCGCTACGGTTCACCTCGGTTGCCAGTGGTCCAAAATGAAATGTGGCGCCCTTCTCCTCTAATGCGGCCTGCACCGCCCGACCCGATGGCTCGGGTAACAGGGTCGGCAAACACCAACCCATTGGGTCAACTGCTTCCACTGAAAATCCGCCATTAAGCAGGTCATTAGCAAATTCACAGCCAATCAAACCAGCGCCAATGATGGCAATCTTTTTAGCACCGCGAGCCTCGAGTAAATCCTGAAAACGACGATAATCATCGAGGTCGTTGACACCCAGCACTTCGTCCGCCGCATCTCCCCCGATGGGCGGACGAATTAATTCAGCGCCCAACGCCAATACGAGCTCCGAGTACGACAGTGATTCACCGTTATTGAGCTGAATGGTTTGAGCATCGGTATCGATTTGGGTGATCTGCGTTCGCGTGCGAACCGTCACAGACAATTGCTCAGCAAGCTCCAAAGCGCTTTGCGTCGCAAGCTTATCCGCCGAAAGATCCTTCGTGTAGCCGGTGGAGATCATCGGCTTGGAATAGCCCTCACCACCGTCAGAAGTGAGCACCGTGATTGCGATCGCGTCATCTTTACGCCTTAGCTCGCGCACTAAACCGTAGCCCGCCAGCCCCGAACCAATCACGACAACGTGACGGCTCTGAGCTTCACGCCCGCTATTGGCAGTGGCATCGGTGCTTTCTGATGCGCCATCTTCGGAGCCGGGAATCAACTCAAAATCATCTTTACCCACACCACAATCAGGACAGCTCCAGTCCTCTGGTACGTCTTGCCATTTTGTGCCGGGGGCAATGCCGTCATCCGGCCACCCCTCTTTCTCATCGTAAATTAGTCCGCAGACGATGCATTCCCATCGAGCCATGTGCTGTTTCCCTTTTTTGTCATCATTCGACTAGTGCTGTGCCAGCGGGTAAAACGCCGTGCACGACTGCCGTCGTTACACCACTGATACGACGCTTTCTGCGCACCGCGCCATCGCCATCAAACCGCTGCAGCGAGATAAGTGGCTTGGTTTATGGCTGTTTTCGCATCCAATTCGACTGCCTCAAACGCGCCGCCAATCAGATCAGCCGACAATCCTTTTGCCATCAAGTCATCGTATAGACTGCGCTCAGGAACTTGACCGGCACAGATAATAACGGTGTCTACCTCAAAGGTTTTCGGCTGCCCCCCGATCAACACATGCAACCCAATATCATCAATACGCACATACTCGACCGCATTGACCATATTCACGCCACGACGGCTGAGCAGAATACGTTTGGTCCACCCCGTTGTTTTACCCAGCCCACGACCGACGGGGGTGTCTTTGCGTTGCATCAACCACACCTCACGATCGGACTTGTTGACGACGGGCTCTACACCGGTGACACCGCCACGAGGATGATTGTCGAAATCAACCCCCCACTCTTGGGCGAACAGTTCGATATCTAATGCCGATGATTTCCCTTGGTGCGTGATCAGTTCGGTGACGTCAAAACCAATCCCGCCAGCGCCAATCACCGCCACTTTTTGACCAATCGGCTTGTTACCTCGAATCGCATCGATATAGCCGACAACCTTCTCATGATCGATCCCCGGAATATCGGGGGCGCGAGGACTAATCCCTGTCGCGACCACCACGTGATCAAAACCGGCATCGACAAGTGCTTGCGCATCTATTTTCTGCCCAAGGCAAACCGTCACCTGATGCTTCTCCATCATGGTACGGTAATAGCGAATCGTTTCGTGGAATTCCTCTTTGCCGGGAACCTGCTTCGCGAGGTTGAACTGCCCACCGATCTCGTCGGCAGCATCGTACAATGTCACAGCATGGCCACGTTCAGCAGCAACCGTTGCATAAGAGAGGCCTGCCGGGCCCGCCCCCACCACTGCAATTTTTTTCGGTTGTTCAGCGGGGCCCCAATTCAGCACCGTCTCATGACAGGCTCGCGGATTCACCAGACAAGAAGTCGTCTTCCCTGCGAAAGCGTGGTCGAGACACGCTTGATTACAGGCAATACAGGTATTGATTTCGTCGCTGCGACCCTCGGCAGCCTTCTTTACTAACTCAGCATCCGCCAACATCGGGCGCGCCATCGAGACTAAGTCGGCGTCGCCATCGGCAAGCACCGCCTCAGCGACATCAGGCATATTGATCCGGTTTGAGGTAATCACTGGCACCGAAACCTCGCCTCGGACTCGCTTGGTCACACCAGTAAACGCCCGTCGCGGCACCATCGTCGCAATGGTCGGTACCTGCGCTTCGTGCCAAACAAAGTGTGTCGAAATCATAGAGGCGCCGGCCTGCTCCACCGCCTTTGCCAGCAAGGCGATTTCCTCCCAGCTCATGCCACCTTCGAGCATGTCCATAGCGGCAATCCGAAAAATGACGATAAAGTCTTTGCCCACTGCCTCGCGAACACGACGAATCACCTCTACCGAAAAGCGCATGCGATTTTCGTAACTGCCGCCCCACTGATCCGTCCGTTGGTTTGTTTTTTCGACCAAGAAAGTCGACAAGAGATAACCAGCAGAGCCAATGATTTCAACGCCGTCATAACCTGACTGCTTTGCGAGCGTCGCGCAGTATGCATGGTCGGCAATCTGTTTTTCGATGCCTGCCTCATCCAGCTCGGCTGGCGAGAAAGCGCCAATACGAGATCGAATCGGCGAGGGCGCGACGGCACCCTCGTTGTACGCCAGCGCCCCCATATGGAGTATCTGTAGGCAGATCTTGCAGTCAGGTGCGGCGTGATGCACCGCGTCGGTCACCATACGGTGACCCGCTGCTTCCTCTTGTGTATTGAGTTTAGACGCCGAGGCCAGTGGGTTACCCTGCTCATCGGCCACCACCATCCCCCCTTCTTCATTGGGCGAAATACCGCCAGTGATAATCATGCCGACGTCCCCCGCCGCTCGCTCGGCATAAAAAGCCGCCATGCGCTCAAAACCGTCGGGCAGTTCCTCCAGCCCCGTATGCATCGACCCCATAATGCAGCGATTACGGAGTTGGGTATGCCCGAGGTCAAGTGGAGAAAATAAGTGGGGGTACTGCGCGTGTCCGGGTAAATCAGCTTTGGCGTTCATGAAAAAGACTCTTTGTCGGTGGCAACATCATAGAGGACGCAAGATAGCGCAGCCGGAGGAGTGAAAACAGTAGTTTGATGCGGTTTTACGTGCGTCAATTGTGCCGCACAGCTTGGTTAATGGAGTGCGGACAAACCAAGGCCCCTGGCCAGAGGACAGCTAAGGCCCCACTCATGGCGACCATCTGCAGTTTCTTTCCTTATTATGTATAGCTTGTTAAACACAAATACAGTAAAACTATTAGCACATTAGCGGTATTACCTCAGGACAATGGACAGAACAGCATTACTGACATTGGGACGCTTTCCTAAGGCACTCACACTCGCCAGAGGACTGCATCGTCAAGGGGTTCGCGTTATTGTGGCGGATCCGCTCAAACGTCACATCTGCTCGATCAGCCGCGCCGTCGCCAAAAGTTATCAGGTCACCGCGCCCAACGACGATCTCCTTGCGTGGCAAACGGAGTTGCTCGCGATTATCGAAACTGAGCACGTCACCGACGTCATTCCGGTTTCAGAGGAAATTTGCCACGTCGGTAATTTGGCGGCCCTGCTGCCCGAAAAGGTCCGCTACGTCGGCCCTTCAGCGCAGTGGCTAGATCATTGGCATGACAAACTCGATTTTGTAGATCATGCGATCAACCGAGGCGTCACAGCGCCCTCTGTCTACGTGGCAACCGATCCCGATACCCGAGCATTGATCAGGCAAACCGACTGTGTCCTCAAGCCGCGCAGAGGTTGCTCGGGGACTGAGGTCTCGTTTATTCGTCGCGGCAGCGCACTCCCCCCCGCGTCTCCCGACATGCTATTACAACGCAAAGTCGAGGGCAGTCACTTGTGTACCCTGAGCTGGGTGAAGGACGGCGTCGCAGTAGCGACCGCAAGCTATCGCGGCACGACCTATAGCGGCACGGTGGCGGTCGGCTTTCAATGCGCGGCCACGCCTTTTTCCGTCCGGCAGTGGATCGATCAATTCCTCGCCAATACCCGCACAACCGGATTCATTAGCTTCGACTTTATTCTTGATCGAGCGGGTATTCCTTGGGGTATCGAGTGCAACCCCAGGTTGAGTAGCGGCATTCACTTTATGGATGAAGACTGGATTGGTGGCGCAGTGCTGGATCTGCCCCAAGGGCCTGGATCCATCAGTGCCGCGGGCAAGCGCGCTCAGTGGGGCTACTCGACCCTAACGGAGGCTTATAAATATCTTTTTCGGCTTCGCCTCCCCGAGCTCAGCCGTTGCCTCAGAGACTTTTTTCTATCGCGTGATGTGGTGTGGTCTTGGCGGGACCCTCTTCCCTTTTTATTGATGACACCCCTGAGCTGGGAGCTTATCTGGATCTCGCTGAAAGAGCGGATCTCATTGGGAGACGCCAGCCAGCGTGATATTGCTTGGCATTGGTTTAAAACAACTGACGAGGTAGAGCACAGTGTTATACCGAGCGGTGACCAACATGAAGCATAACTTGGCTTGCCGGTCGCGTCGTCATTCGCGCTGCTGGCCGAACCGTCTGGCCCGACGCCAAAGTCCAGTCAAAATGACGCACCAGCTCGGCCAAGATCAGGACACTCTCCGTCTGGGCAAATCCAGCACCCACACAGGTATGGGGTCCCTGTCCAAACGGAATGTAGGCTCCCTGCACCAGCTCTTTTTCATGCTCGGGCAAAAACCGCTCCGGACGAAACGCATGGGGGTCAGTCCACCATTTCGCATGTCGGTGCAGCGTCCAAGGCGCCACCATCACCAGGGCCCCCTTGCGCAATCGACGACCTCCAATCGTGGTCTCTCGCGTGGCAACCCGGGGCATGAAGGTGATCGGTGGATACAACCGCAATGTCTCTTTAAAAAACGCCTTCGTCAGGGGCAATTGTCGGGTGTGCTCGAAGGTCATTCGTCCGTCACCCACAACCTGCTCGATTTCGTCACGCAATCGCTCACGCCACTGCGGTTGATCGGCGAGCACGTAAAACGCCCAAGTCAGCACGCTGGCAGTGGTT
>CAJQKG010000269.1 GCA_905478845.1 uncultured Luminiphilus sp. | reverse complement strand
GCCCGCAACGTGAATGTTTTGCCGCATCAGATAAGAAAGGAAACTGAGCAGAAAGAGGATGCTAAATAGCCGCCAGCGAGTGGGGATAAGAAGTTTGCTCACAAAGAAGAGGCCTTAATTAGTGACAATGAATTGAGCAGTCTCGCGCACGGTATGGCGGTCACTCCACCAACTCACTCAATTTGCGGTTGACGTAGTTTCGGATGTCTAAGCTTTCGTCCTCCATCGGAGCATAGTAACCATGTTGAAAGACTTTGTTCTGCATGCCGCGTTGCACACTCTCGCAAATAGCCCAGTCTTGATGATTAACCTTGTCCCAAAACCCAACCGCATCAGTGCTGTCAAAATGAGGTGTAGAGAGTTCGTCGGGATGAAACAGAAACTCACAGTGAATCAGCGTGCGAGAGGCGCTTTGGGGCAATAAAGTGAAAGCCGCAACGTGATCCATCGATAGGCTCAACATCAGATTGGGGTAAAAAAGCTCTCCTTTATGATGTGTCTTTTCGCTCTCACTGAGCCCAGGAAAAGGTGATCGAGTCGTGTTTCCGGAGACGGTAAACGTAGTGGCGCCAGTGCGATGGGGGACGCCATCATCCCAATTGAGCTCACTGCCACCGCCTTGTTTAAAAGCGGGAACAAGTTCACAGAGTTCTGGGTGTATCGGTCCGCAGTGGTAGCACTCGTTGTAGTTCTCAAGGATGACCTTCCAATTAGCGGCAACGTCATAGGTGATCACATCGCCCACCATCAGATCGGCGAGGGGGTAACGTGCTAACCGGTCTACGCCTTCTCCCAGTGCGGCGCTGAGCGGCGTGTCGGTGGCGTCGTCCAGATGGATAAAAAGAAAGCCTCCCCATTCAGCCAGTGGGAGGGTGTGTAAGGTGACGCCGGTGGTATCCACGCTCAGGTGGGGCGTTCCGCGCAAACGGCCATCGAGATGGTAGCTCCAAGCGTGATAAGGGCAGACAATGCTGCGGTTGAATCGCCCCGTTATCGGACCGGGTTGGGTGAGCGGCACTAATTCGGTGCCTCGGTGACGACAGACATTATAAAAGGCGGATAAATCGCCCTGCTCGCCGCACACGACTACTATCGATTGGTTCTGCAAGCGCAGGGCAAGGTAATCTCCTGGCTCGGATAAGGCGCTCGCGCGTCCGATACAGACCCAGCTCTGCTCAAAGATGGCGCGCCATTCTTTTTGGAAAGTGGCGTCATCTAAGTAGCTGTCTCGTGGCAGCGTTTTTTCAAGCGAGTCGAGCATCGTACCTCTACTGTATTGTCGTACTCGGAATTACCGTGGAAATACGATTTGGGGCGTTGTGGGCACGATGGGTTCATCGCGAAGGTAGCTTGTCTCGTCATCGACCAGTCCGCGCGCAAAGCTATGGCCACTGTGAACAGCGTGCACGATCGCGCCGGGTGCCAAGGCATCGCCCACTAAAGAGACAGATGATGCCGTATCGGGGGATTCGGTACTCGTGACTAATGCGTCATAGAGCGCATCGTTAGGGACGCGATACCCCACAATCACGACGCCATCGACCGCCAATTCGAGGGTGATCTGATTGAATAGATTGGCCACTGTGGCGTGCGTCCCCTCAAAGCTGATCAGGTTAGTGGTGGTATGGATTGCGACGCCTTCTCTGGCCAACGCTTGGTAGACGAAAGGCAGTTCGTTGGTCATAAAAGTCCACGCCGACGCATGGCCCGCGGGGGTCGCATAGGTGACCTGTTTACCGCTGATGGCAAGTTGTTCAGCGATCACGCCACCCAAATAATAGTGATCAAAATCGAATACCAGTAAGCGATCGCCGGTAACACGGCCGGCGAAGACATCATCCGGTGTAAAGACTTGCGGCTTATTGAGTGGTGCGATCGGAATTTCTAGTGCCGAGTAAAGGCTGCGGGTCCACTGCGCCCCGGTGGCCAAGGCGATATGGTCGGCGCCGAAGCTCTGAATGGCGTCACAGTCTAGGTCGCTATTCGTGAACATCGAGACATTGCCCATCTGAGATAAGGCCCAAACGCGATAGTCCCGTACGCGCCGCCACGACGCCATGCCCGGTAGCTGGCTTTCTTTGAGCACGCGACCACCCCAATCGTCATCGCGTTCGGCGATGGTGACGTCAAATCCCTGTCGCGCCGCAACCAAGGCAGCCTCTAGCCCGCTGGGACCGCCGCCGACGACCAGCACGCTGCTGGGCTTGTCGGTTTTGGTAAATTTTTCTGGATGCCATCCACGGCGCCACTCCTCACCGGCAGTCGCATTTTGCGTGCAGCGCACCGGCACGCCGTCGTGCCAGCTGGCAATGCAAATGTTGCAGCCGATGCACTCTCGAATATCGTCACTGCGGCCTTCTCTAATTTTGGTCGGTAAAAAGGGGTCGGCAATGCCAGCGCGCGCGCCACCGATGAAATCCAGTACGCCGCGGCGAATCTGCGAAACCATCGTGTCGGGGGAGGTGAAGCGCCCCACGCCCACGACGGGGCGATCGGTCACAGTTTTGACAAAGTCGATGATGGGTTCGTGCGCACCTTCGGGGCGAAAGCGCGAGGCGCCACAGTCGTGGGGACTTGAATCCATTTTGACGTCCCATAAGTCGGGCACATCAGACAATAGTGAGACCACGCCATGGGCCTCGCTTTCATAGTGCTCAGCTGGCTTGGCACGGAGTTCTTCCAGGCTGATTCTCAGTGCGACGGCGGCGTGACTGCCGGCTTCATCACGGGTCACCTCTAACATTTCGCGAACGAAACGGACGCGATTTTCGAGTGGCCCGCCATAGCCATCATCACGAAAGTTGTATTCGGGTAACAGAAACTCATAACCGAGATATCCCATGCCCGCGTACACATACAGAATATCGAAGCCCGCATCTAATGCGCGTCGCGTGGCGAGCCGCTGCCAATGGAGCACGTCATCGATGTCGGAGGGGGTCATTTTTTTAGGGCGCAATTGACCCATGAAACCAATATGGGTGGCCGCCCACGGAATGCCAGAAGGAGAGAGTGGGGGCAGTCGAGAAGTGCGATTCATCACCACAGCACCGCCATGCCAGAGTTCGACGGCGGCGAGACTGCCATGACGATGAATCGCCTCGGTAGAGAGCGCATGAGAGGCAATATCAGCGTCGCTCCAGAGTTTGGCAAAAGGCAGTGGAGAGTCATCGGAGCTGGGGTGGATCGAGACGGCCCCGGTGCTCACCACGCCCCAGCCACCTTCGGCCTTGGTCTCGCGAAAAGCGGCTCGCACGCGCGGATTGGCTTCGGTCATACCGCTGGCGTGGGGCACTTGATAAAAGCGATTGGGCGCCGTCACTGGACCAATTTGTATCGGTTCAAACAGGACCTGATGACTGGGGTGGCAAGCACTCAGATCATGATGCTGATCAAGCGTACTGGCGATGGCTGATGTATTCATATCAAACGCCTTTATCGAGCAGAGGATGAGATCACGGAACCCATCAAAGTGAGGGCAATCGCCGCGAGCGCGCAACAACCGCCGTACATCCAGAATACGCCATCATAGCTGCCAGTGGTGTCACTAATGTAACCCGCGAGTGGAGCGCTGGTAGCGGTGATGGGAATGTGGAGTGGGTTCATCACCCCGAGCGCGCGACCCACACTCCCTGAGCCAAAAGTTCGGGCGGGCATGCTGGTCCATAGCGGCACTACACCACCGTAACCAATACCCAATACAAAAGCACCGGCAAGGAGCCCCGGGTAGCTTTGCCACAAAAATAAAATGAGCAAGCCGCTGCTGAGAAAGGCGCAGATTAAATAACCACAAGACTGAATGCCCAGTCGATCCATGAAGTATCCGGCAAGCGCCTTTCCGCAAAAGGAACACGCGGCAATTAGCGTGTAGAGTAATGCCGTAGCTTGGCCAGTGACGCCGAGATCCTTAGCATGCAGACTCAAATTTGCCAGCATACCCAGTGTCACGGCAAGCAGTGAGCCCGACGCAATCATTTGAAGCCAAAATAATCGGCTCTTCAGCAGATCCGGGATTTTCCATTCGGTGGCCTCTGCGCTAGGCACAGTGTTGAGCGTTGTTTCCTGATCGGGCTCCCCTGAAAGGCCAAGATCATGAGGGTGGTTGCGCAGTAAAAAGTAGAAGACGGGCATGAAAGCAAAGCAGATACAGCCTGCTACGATCAATGCGGTGCGCCAGTCCCATTCAAGAAACATCCAGGTCATCAGTGGCGGCATCAGAAACCCACCGATGGAGCTGCCGGTCGCGGCGAGCCCAAGCGCTAGCCCGCGACGGCGAATGAACCAGCGACTGATTACTGCTGCGCCCGGGATTGCACC
>CAJQKG010000268.1 GCA_905478845.1 uncultured Luminiphilus sp. | reverse complement strand
CGTTCCATAAGCTGTCTAAAAGTCATGCTCTTATGCCAAAGGGTATCTGATTCCTGGCGAAAGTGGACAGGATTCACGCCCACCCTAAACAAAGCGCGTTTCGAAACGCTTACTTTATCTATTTACTTCAGGAATTAAATGGCGGTGGGCGTAGGATTCGAACCTACGGAGGGTCACCCCTCAACGGTTTTCAAGACCGCCGCTTTCGACCACTCAGCCAGCCCACCAAAAAAGAACCGCCAGAGAGCCTCTGGCGGAGAGGGCGCATTATATCGTTGCGCCCGTTTCGATCAAGTTACTTTCCAGCAGCCGCTGACTTAGGACCACGTGGGTCATTACTGGCGCGAGGACTATTCTGCGCCACCACGCTGACAGGGGGTGCTTCAGGAGCAGCAAACAAAAGGGTTAGCTCAGTCGCTACGGCAGTCTCAGTGACGGGCCTGGGCGTGATGCGCGGATCATTGACTGCTCGACCATCCGCTGTCAGCCCACTCGTATCGACTT
Organism: uncultured Luminiphilus sp.; assembly: GCA_905478845.1. Lineage (GTDB taxonomy): Bacteria > Pseudomonadota > Gammaproteobacteria > Pseudomonadales > Halieaceae > Luminiphilus. The sequence goes on along the minus strand of CAJQKG010000268.1, from coordinate 5,274 downwards.
CTTCCGGTACCGCGACCACTGCATCGGCCGTATTAGCGGTCGCTTTAGTGACGACGACTGCTGGTGAGCGTGGTGACTCGGGGGCTGCTGACTCGCTTGTCTCTTCGGTCACGAGAGTATCTGGGGTTGCTGGGCTCTCTGCCGAGACGGTTTCAGTCGTTGCTGAGGACGCGACCTCTGTCTCTTGCGACGCAGGTGTCTCATCCGGACTCTCGGCGCTAAACGCGGCACTCAGCGCCTCAGAAGACGCCACACTGACGTCGGCAACTGGCGCATCGTTAGCGGCGGAAGCAGCAGCCGATTCAGCCTCATCGGCCCCAGGTGCTTCGGCTTCGGCGGTGACGCTCTGGCGTTGTCGTCGCCGCCGGCTATCTTGCCGCTTATCGGCCGGACGACGACGCGGCGCGCTGTCTGCATTCGCATTAGCGTCAGCGGTCTCTTCTGTAGCGTCGCTTGTCACTGCCTCATCGGTCGTTTCCACAGTCTCGTTGGTTGCTGGATCATTGCGACGCTGACCACCACGTCGACCACGACGTCGTCTGGGTCGCTTAGGTTGCTCGTCGCTGTCAGAGCCGGTGCTACTGTCTGCTTGAGCGCCTGGGTTGCTCGTCGCTGTCGTCTTAGCTTGCTCTTGATCGTCATCTTGCTTGGGATTTCTACCGCCGCGTCGATCATTTCTGTCTCGGCGGTTGCGCTGTCCCGACTCATCACTACCTTGGTTGCCGTCACGCCGCCGATCTCCCGGGCGTCTGCGTGATCGATTACGATTCTGTTCGCCGCCTCGCTGGCGACCTCTATCATTGCCGGAAGGCTTTTGAGGCGCTTCTGACGGACCAAAAAGCAGGGCCCAAAGACGAGCGAGTAAGCCAGGCTGTGATGCTTTTTGGACATCCCGCTTAGCCGCGTCACGCTTGGCTGTTTTCGGCTGGGGCGCTGGCTCGTTCGTTTTAGGTGCTGCGTCGGGTACCGGTGCCTCGGGGGTGATACCGCGCACGAGCGCCTCAGGCGCAGTCACTGGGTTGTCAGAAGCGGCCTCAACTGAGGGCGCCTCGGGCGTTGGCTTTTCGATATCAAAGCTTAAACGTCTAGACTCCTCGACCTCGTCATCACGGAGTCGTCGCACTTCAAAGTGCGGCGTGTCCATATAGGGACTGGCAACGACCACAGTCCTGACGCCGCTGCTTGACTCAATCTCGTTGATATCGGCACGTTTCTCATTCAGCAAAAAGGTCGACACATCGACAGGGACAATGGCTTGTACTTCGCCGGTGCGCTCCTTTGCCGCCTCTTCTTGTATCAGTCGCAAAATGGCGAGTGCCAGTGACTTGGTATCACGAATGGTGCCTTGTCCTGTGCAACGTGGACAAACCATGCCGCTGGTTTCGCCCAGTGAGGGGCGCAATCGTTGGCGTGACATTTCCAGCAGTCCAAACCGAGAAATACGGCCTACTTGTATCCGAGCACGATCAACCTCTAGTGCCTCGCGGAGGCGATTCTCAACGGCGCGTTGGTTACGATTGGAGGACATATCAATGAAGTCGATAACAATTAGGCCGCCCATATCACGTAATCTAAGCTGGCGGGCTACTTCGTCTGCTGCCTCAAGGTTTGTGTGCAACGCGGTTTGTTCGATGTCGCTGCCTTTGGTGGCTCTTGCTGAGTTGATATCAATCGATACGAGTGCCTCAGTCGGATCGATGACGATTGATCCGCCAGAGGGCAGACGCACTTCTCGCTGGAAGGCGGTCTCTATCTGGCCTTCAATCTGAAAGCGATTAAAAAGGGCGAGTGGATCCTCGTAGCGTTTTAACCTGTTCTTGTAGTGCGGCATGACCATGCCGACAAATTCGGCCGCGCGCTGGTAGGCGGTGGTATCGTCAATGAGTACTTGATCAATATCGTCACGAAGGTAGTCGCGGACGGCACGAATGATAACGTCGCTTTCTTGATAGAGCAGAGTGGGTGACTTGCTGTCCGCATTAGCTTGCGAGATCGCGTCCCATAATTGCAGCAGGTAATCTAGATCCCACTGGAGTTCTTCGGTCGTTCTGCCAACGCCGGCGGTACGAATAATGACGCCCATGCCATCTGATAGGTTGAGTTGCGACAGTGAGGCTTTGAGCTCGCTGCGATCTTCGCCCTCGATACGACGCGAGATACCGCCCGCCTTTGGGTTGTTAGGCATGAGCACCATGTAACGCCCAGCCAGACTAATATAAGTCGTCAACGCAGCCCCTTTAGTGCCGCGCTCCTCTTTATCGACCTGAACAATGACCTCGGTGCCTTCTTTGAGCACATCCTTGATACGGACTTTTCCCTCATTCTCAGGCGCTTTACTCCGGTAGTACTCGGGAGCGATCTCCTTTAGCGGCAAGAAGCCATGGCGATCTGCGCCAAAATCAACAAAGGCGGCCTCCAAGCTTGGTTCGACACGAGTAATTTTGGCTTTGTAGACATTCGCCTTTGTTTGGATGCGCTGACGATTTTCGATATCGAGGTCATAGAGTCGCTGACCATCGACCATCGCAACCCGAACCTCTTCTGGTTGCGTTGCGTTAATGAGCATTTTTTTCATGATTTCTTTCCAGTTGACGACGCAACTGGGCGGTGCGGAGACAAAAGCGCCTCCTGAGCATGCGGTCCCGCCGAAGCCGGCGAGTGATCATGATGGGGGGTTTCCTGTACCCCGTTATCTGGTCACACAACCCACAGTGTCAACACCAGGGGCTCGATTCGCAATTCGCACCGCGCCATCTTGTGTCGCGGGTTTCTCTTTGTCTTCCGCAGGCCACTCAAACGTCCATTAGGTCCGGAGGGGGTCACGCGGTAGACTCGTAATCCTTTCATCGGGTAAGTAGGAGCGGGAAAAGCTCGACTTGGGCCAGCGATATTGCGCTGGTTTGGGTGCTCGTCGGTCAGTGTCGCGCCTTTTACCGAGGCATTGTGACTCTGTCCGCGGGTACACCAGTACCCCGACGCGCGAACCCTAGCACCAAGCGCCCACTGATTCAACGGTTAGATGATGAGTATAAAGTAGTGATTTCATGAGTGATTCTCCTAAACAACCCGTCCGATTTGTATCCGTGCTCGCCGAAGAGGCGGGTCAGCGGTTAGATAACTTTTTGCTACGGCATGCAGGTGACGTCCCTAAAACGCGCATTTATCGAGCGATTCGAAAGGGGGAGGTGCGCGTGAATAAAGGCCGCTCGAAGGCCGATTATCGTGTCAAAGCGGAAGATAGCGTGCGGGTCCCTCCTTTGCGAGTGGTGCCCCGGGAAGTGAGTAAACAACCCTCTGCCGCTTGGGAAAAAAGGATTCGCGGGGCGATTGTCCATGACGACAGTGAGTTGCTGGTCATCAATAAACCCACGGGGTTGGCAGTGCATGGGGGCAGCGGAGTGCGTTTAGGCCTGATCGAGTCCCTTCGGAGTTTGCTGCCGGACGAGCGTTATTTAGAGCTAGTTCATCGGCTCGACAGAGACACCTCTGGCTTGGTCATGATCGCGAAGAATGCGCGGACGTTAAGGTCACTGCATCAGCAGCTGCGGGAAAATCGTATCCATAAGCGCTACCTGGCACTGGTAGCCGGTAAATGGCCAGCCTACCAACGGATGGTCTCGGCGCCGCTGGATCGACGACATACGGCTTCCGGTGAGCGCTTGGTCAAAGTCTCCAATGAGGGTAAGTCTGCAAAAACGGAGATGAGGGTTCTTGAGCGGTTTCCTGATGCCACCCTCATCGAGGCCAAACCGATTTCTGGCAGGACCCATCAAATCCGTGTTCATGCACAGCATATTGGTCACCCCATTTTGGGCGATACGAAGTACCAAAATGACCAGTCGGCGAGTCGCAGTAGCACCATCGGCCTGAAACGATTATTTCTGCATGCAACGGCTATTCAGTTTGAGGTCAATGACCAGCGCTACGACCTATCTTGCCCGCTAGACCCGGAGCTCGAGTCAGTGCTGGTTAAGCTTCGCACCGAGCGGAAGGGGTAGGCCGTGATGGCGCAGCAGATCGCACAATGCGATCAATGGCAGCCCTTCCAATGCGGTGGGATCTTCCGTTTTGATGCGTTGAAATAACGTAATACCCAGTGATTCCCACTTAAAGCTGCCTGCGCAGTCGAGCGGGTTGTCTGCCGCGACATAATGCTCGACCTCTCGCCGGGCCAGTACACGCATTTGCACCTCGCTCGGGACCAATCGCTGATCGTGTTGACCCGTTGCGGTCGAGCGCACTGAGACCGCTGTCCAAAACACCAATTTTTGGTCCGAGCATCGCATTAGCTGCGCGATCGCGTTATCTGCCGAGCCAGGCTTTCTTAGAACCTCGTCATTCAAGCAGGCGACTTGATCTGAGCCGATGACGAGGGCGTCCGCAGCAGAGACTGCCTCGCATTTACCCTGAGCTAGGCGGCTCGCGCGCTGCATGGGGGACTCGTCAGGCCGCAGCGTCTCATCAATGCCAGGGTCTATCGTGCTAAACGAGATCCGAAGCCTCTCCAGCAAACTGCGGCGATAAGGCGAAGTGGAGGCTAAAATGAGCTGAGGTGATGACATGGCAGTGTTTTCGTGAAAAGTACCCAGAAGAGAAGTCCCATGTTAACGGGGGCCAGATAGCTTTGACACCATAGATTACCGTCCGTATGATCCGCGCCCATGAGAAACGGGGCGTTGCCAAGAGAGCTAGACCTTCGGGGACTCGCTGCCCGTGAGGCCAGCATCAGCGGCGTGGCGACGTTAGCAACGCTCGAGCGACTCGTGAGCGCGGGCGTCGGGCTGCTAGAGCCCGCTTCAGCGGCCTTTGCGTTTAGGCGCGACGAAGAAGGACGCTATGTCGTCGAGGCTCACGTGAAGGCTGAGGTGGTGCTGGAATGCCAGCGGTGCCTCGGGGAGATGACTCAGCTTTTAGAGACGCGGACCGTCATGGCGTGCGTGTGGAATGATGATGATGCAGCAGCGTTGCCGCCAAGCTACGAGCCGCTAATCGTCCAAGAAACCGCTAATCTGAGTGACATTGTTGAAGAAGAGCTGCTTTTGGCGATACCGGCGAGTCCGATGCACGCCGGAGATTGTGTTACGGAGGCTCAGCGAGCTGCGTTGGGCGTCGGGGCAGAACGAATTGAAAGTGAGGGGCGCAAAGAAAGCCCCTTTGCCGTGTTGGCTAAGTTAAAATCTTAGTGATGAGCAATAACGTATCAGTAAACATGATCCATGCGCGCGGGTGAAAACACTGTAATCGCTTGGTACATTAAGGAGGCCTATAATGGCT
>CAJQKG010000267.1 GCA_905478845.1 uncultured Luminiphilus sp. | reverse complement strand
CCGCACGCGGCAATGACGATTGACAATTTGTCGCAGCAGCAAAAAGATGGCATTCCGACGCTGATTTATTCTCGACATGACTTTCAGGCCGAGGGTTCCGCGACCGTCGAGCTCAATGGACGGCGACTGAGTGTGGGTGGGCGGGCAGGGCAGGTGACAGTCAAAGAGATTCTGGTCGATAGTGTCATTTTAGACAGTAACGGTGTGGTTTTCCGTCTGACAGCGTTGAATTCTTGGGTGAATATGTAAAGGCGCTGGTTAGCGCGGCATTTATGGCGCTATTTCTATGGCGTTATTTCACCTAGTCCGGGTGTCACTGCTCCCAGTAAAAACAGCATCATCGCATCGTGAACTTCGCGTTGCCTCAGAAACGGTCGTAGCAGTCGGGCTCCCACTTCATTGGCAAACAAGGGGACGTTGGCGCCGGTATGCTCTTCGCTAAATCCATTATTGGTAGCGTAGTTAATCCGCATGACGCTCCCTTCGGGCGTGTTAATTCTCGCCGTAAGGCCGGGCGAATAGATGGGGATAGGGAAGCCGCTGTACAAAGTGGGCTCGGGGAGGATTTGAGCGGCTTGGGCATGATCGGCCGTCACAATGATCAGCGTATCGGGATGCGCATCGGCGAACTCGAGAGCTTGTTCTAGGACCTCTTCAAGCTGTTCTATTTCCCCAATTGAGCCGCAGGGATCACGTTTGTGGCTTTGCTTGTCGATCGAGGCGGATTCGACCATCAGAAAAAATCCCTGATCGTTGTCAGTTGATAAGTGTTCCAGCGCCGTCTGGGTCATCATCGCGAGCGGCGGCGTGTCGGCGTATTCCGGATTCGGCTCACAATCCATCACATCGGGCTCTTTTGTGTCGCCAAGATAATCCGAGAGGTTGTGCAGCCAACTAGTCTCGGTCGCTTCAGCGATTCGTCCATCAGTACCGCGCCAGCGAACCGCTAATGTCTCCTCGCTGAAGACGCCGATAAGGGGTTGCTCGAAGTTGGCAGCAGCCAGTGCTGACGCGCTGCTGACAACTTGAAAACGGTAACGCGCTGCCATGGCAGCGACCGTTTCATTATCGATGGTTGTCTGTGCCAAGAATTTTTGCCCACCACCCAACAGGACTGATGCGCCGCTGCTCACAAGCTGCTCTATGATCGAGCCTGGGCCACCATTATCTCTGGCATCAGCGAGGCAGGCCGGCTGTGGTATGCCGTAATACGTGCTGCCCAATACTTCCTCAGGCCCCTCGCAGCTGCGTGCCGAGACGTGACTCAGAAAAGACGCGGGGGTGGCATCCGTTAGCGAGGAGGTCGTGACAAGTCCTACCTTGAAGCCGGCGGTGATCGCGCGCTCGCCGATCGTCATCACGTCACGGTCGTCGATATCAGTCGCAATACGCCCCATGCTGGTGACTTTTCCCGTGGCCAGCGAGGTCGCCGTATTCGCTGAGTCGGCAACATAACGGGGTGCGCCTGATGTGGAGAGGGTCTCCACCTGCACCGATGCTCTGAAGGACAGGTCATCTACCTTCAGTTTGCCGCTCATTCCCGCGAGATAATTGCGCCCCATGGTGACGTGTTGATCGTCAAAGCCGTCCCCGATGATCAAAATGACGTTGCGCATCGATGCATGGGCGCCGTCGGGTAATAAGAGGGCGAGCAAAGTGGTCAGTAACGCAACGGTGCGTGGCATGGTGAGAGTTTCCTTCTAGGTCAGGCGGGAGAGTAATCCCGAGTGACGATAATGACAATCGTCAGGCGATTTGTCGTTTGGGTTTAGGGCTTCGCGTGTGGCAAAATCGGGTTTTCTTTACCAAGGTAACGGCACTCATGTCTGGAAAAACGATTAGAACCTTATTGGGACTCACAACACTTGTGTTGCCTGCTTTGATGAGTGCGCCCGCGATGGCCGATGTCATCTCTGGCGCTGACACCGCTTGGATGCTGACGTCTACCGCCTTAGTGCTGTTTATGACCCTCCCCGGATTGTCGCTGTTTTATGCGGGTCTGGTGCGGGTGAAAAATGTCTTGTCGGTGTTAATGCAGTGCTTTGCGCTTACCGCGTTGATGTCGGTTTTATGGTTTGTCATCGGCTATACCCTTGCGTTTGGCTCGTCGGGGGTGGAACAGGGTCCCTGGATCGGAGACTTGGGGAATCTCTTTCTGGCCAAGGTGACGATGGATAGCGTTAGCGGTTCCATTCCCGAAACGCTGTTCGTGATGTTTCAGCTCACGTTTGCTGTGATTACGCCGGCCTTAATTGTGGGCGGTTTCGCCGAGAGAATGCGTTTTTCCGCCATGCTGATTTTCTGCTCGCTCTGGATGGTGCTGGTCTATGCGCCCATCTGTCACTGGGTTTGGGGTGGCGGATGGCTGGGCGAAATGGGTCTACAAGATTTTGCGGGCGGTTCGGTGGTGCATATTACAGCGGGCGTTGCTGCGTTGGTGGCGGCCATGTCCCTTGGTGGGCGACGGGGTTTTGGTCAGACAGCAATGCCTCCGCACAATCTCACGATGACAGTGACCGGCGCAGGCATGCTGTGGGTCGGTTGGTTCGGGTTTAACGCGGGTTCAGCAGTGGCGGCTGATAGTAGTGCGGCAATGGCGATGTTGGTGACCCACTTGTCTGCGGCATGTGGCGCGTTAGCGTGGATGACGATGGAATGGATACGGCACGGCAAGCCGTCGGTGCTGGGCATTGTGACAGGGATGGTAGCGGGCTTGGGCACGATTACGCCTGCATCAGGCTCTGTCGGACCCGCAGGCGCCGTCGTGATTGGACTGGCTGCGGGGGTCGTGTGTTATTTCGCGACGATCACCTTAAAAAATCGACTCAAAATTGACGACAGCTTGGATGTCTTTCCTGTCCATGGGGTAGGGGGCATGCTCGGGTTGCTGATGGCGGGTATTTTTTGTTCGCCTTCTCTCGGTCTGTTTAGCGGGAATGGCTTTTCTGATGGCGTGAGCGATATTGCCGGTCAGTTAGGTATCCAGCTAACGGGAATTGTTGCCACCTTTGTCTACACCGCCATTGCGAGCTGGTTGTTGCTTCGATTAGTCGATCGGTTGGTCTCTCTGCGGGTAGATCAGGAGGATGAGACGTCGGGTCTTGATATTGTGCTTCATGATGAGCGTGGCTATGACCTCTGATGCGTGGTCTGATGCCTGGGTTGTGATCGCTTAGTTAGGACGTTCCTGGTTAAGCCGAGGTAAGCCAAGTTAAGCCAAGCCAGTGCAGGCCAATTCAGGCTCAGCTGGCAAGACTCCTGAGCGAGGGTCGGGGAGCGGGCAGTAGCCTGTTCGGCTCTCCGGCGCTGCCCACTGCAAGTCTGCAACTCCGGATCCTGTGCTCAGGCTCAGTGTGTTTTTGGACGGGCGTCATGCCTGTCGTATTGGCCTGACGGCGTCGGACTTCACCAGCGGCCTGCTAGTGTGCCTCAGGTGTGTGCTGTCAACCGCTTCGCTAAGCCGCCCCACTCGCATGCACCGGCGTGTTGTGGCCTGCAGCGGGCTTCAATGCCGATGATGAATCTGACCCACCAAATCGTGGATGACACCCTCGCGGAGTGCGCTGGATGACGTGCTCATCGATTCGAGGCGCAATCCCGAAAAAATGCCTTGCGTAATGGCTAAGCCCGCACTCACGACCGATTTGCGGCTTGCGCTCAGGCCGGCGAGGTCGATATCACCGACGTGATGAAAGGTCAGTAATTTGTCTCGGAGTGCCGTCAGTGAGGCCTGATCGATACCTGATGTTCGCCAGCCAGCGGCGACGATCATGTCCTCGATAGCTCGCAGTGTGCCCGACGCCCCAATCGTTTCGTGCCAGGGGTTATTGCTGAAGCGCCGATGGAGGGCCGAAACCGTATCGGTTGCTTGGCGGCAGGCAGTATCGAAGCGTGCCGCGGTGATGTCGCCCGCCGGGAAGTAGGCTTCACCGTAGGATACGCAGCCCAGGGGTAGGCTTTCGAGGCGGAGAGGTTTGGCGTGTTGACCCAAGATAAATTCAGAGCTGCCTCCGCCGACATCGATCACCAAATGGGCAGTCTGATTGTCAGATAACGTCTGTGCGACGCCGGTGTAAATGAGTCTTGCCTCTTCTTCGCCTTCAAGCACTTCGATCGGTAGGCCAAGAAGGGCCTCGGCGGGGGCAGTGAAGTCATGTCGATTTTTAGCACGCCGCAGCGCATGGGTGCCGACGACCCGGACAGAGTTGGGGCCTGTCTCATCAAGCAAGCGCTTGAATTGTTCGAGACAGGCTAACCCGCGACGGATCGCGGCTTGTGTGAGCTCTCCCGTATCGGCGGCTTCGCCCAGTTGCACCCTTTCTGAGAGGGTGTGAAGGGGGCGTATTTCATCCCGATCGACCTGCGTGATGTTGAGGTGAAAAGAGTTGCTGCCCATGTCGATGGCAGCCAGTAGGATGCCCTGCGGTAAGGTGATTGCGTCAGTCACGATGATCGCCTGTACTGATGCGGTACGTTACCCGGGCGTTACGAACGGTCGTCTTCCCGGGCAGTTCGCTAGGCGGATGCTGTGCTAAGCGTGATAACACCGCGGTACCCGGCTAGTCACGCGAGTCATTAACTCGTAGCCAATCGTGTTGCAATGTTGCGCTGCTTGATCCACGGTGGGATGAGCGCCCCATAGCTCTGCAGGTGCGCCAAGTTCAATGTGAGCGCAGTCGGTCACATCAACGGTCATCATGTCCATTGAGACTTGGCCGGCAAGGGGGGCAGTTTGATGGGCGATGCCTATCGGGGTGCCGTCAACTGCGGCCCACGGGTAGCCGTCTGCGTAGCCCACCGGCAAGGTGGCGATGCGGCTGTCTCGCTGAGCGATCCAGCGTCCACCATACCCAACTGACTCGCCGGATTTGACATCGCGAAGCGTTAATACAGAGGTGGTAAAGCGCATGGCTGGCCGAAGGGTTTCGTCAGGGGTTAGCCCCTTTATTTGTCCGCCATATAAGGCGTAGCCTATCCTTGCCCAATCACTACGGCCCTCGGACTGGGTTCGCGCGGCTGCCGAATTATGCAGGCTGGCAGCCGCTGGCCAATCTGTCAGCTGCTCATGCCAGACACCCTGCTGAAGTCTCGTTAGTTCAGCTTCCGGATACTCCGCTGTCGCGAGATGTGACATCAAGGTGATGTCGGTGATACCCGTCGCCTGCAAAGCACTGAGTGCTTGCGGAAGGGCGTCTGCCGAGAAGCCGAGCCGGTGCATGCCGGTATCAACTTTGAGCCAGGCCGCTGACAAAAGGGAGGCATGCTGTCCGCACCAAGCAAGCTGTTCGGCGTGGTGTAGGGTTGGCCAGAGCGCCATGTCTGCCATCAAGAGCAGCTCGTCTTCTGACTGCGGTCCTTCCAGGACTAAAATGGGCGCGACCACACCGGCTTCGCGTAACGCGATGGCCTCTTCTGTAATAGCGACCGCCAATGCATCGACGTCGGTTTCGATATGCTGTGCAACGCGAACGGCGCCATGGCCATAGGCATCGGCTTTGACCACTGCCATGAACTTTTGTGCGCCAATACGCTGCCGCAGCGTGCTCACGTTAGCGCTGATCACTGATAGATCAATATGGAGTGCCGTGGCCCGCGTCATGATGCGGTGTCAAAGCGGTGCAGGTGGAATAGCCGCTGTGCCTGAGACCAGAGAGGACCCGGCTTGCCGGACCCCACGGGTTGCCCATCGATCTGAATAACGGGTGCGAGTTCCTTAGTCGATGAGCTGAGCCACACTTCTTCTGCGCTGCAGACTTCCGCTCGCGTCACAGGACGGATCTCGACGGTCCAGTCGGTATGTGCGGCCAAGACGTCGAGACAGAGGCGACGGGTCACGCCAGGTAGGATTTGATGATCTAGCGCTGGGGTGACTATTTTCCCCCGTGAGGCAATAAAAACGTTGCAGGCCGCCGCTTCAGTGAGCTCGTCCTGCGCGTTGAATAACAGCACTTCTTCGGCGCCGTCATCAACTGCCTCCATCATATGCAGCACGTTGCCGAGGAGTGCAGTCGATTTAATATGACAGCGCCCCCATCTTTTATCGGTGCGAGTGACAGCGCGAAAGCAGGTTGCATCACTGGGTGAGCCATCGGATGGCGAGGCAATTGGAAAAGCGTAGGCGAAAACCGTGGGGGCATTCTCATTGGTAAACGCGTGCTGCCGTTTCTCTACGACACCGCGTGTGATTTGTAGGTAGATCCCTTGATCACCGCTGCCATTTTGTCGGCACAGTTCGTCGAGTAAGGCGACAAGTTGCTCGTCCGATTGAGGGATGACGAGATGAATGCCATCAAGCGAGGTTCTCAACCGCTCAAGATGATAACCGATCGCCACAAATTGCCCTTGGTAGCTGGGGATGACTTCATACACGCCATCGCCAAATAAAAAGCCTCTGTCCATCGGTGAGATCCGCGCCTCACTCAGCGGAATGAAATCGCCGTTAAGATAAGCAATCGTCACGCCGCCACCGCCCTTGTCAGAATAGTATTGGCTTGTTCCAGAAAGTGGGGGCCTGCATTGGCAGGGAAACCGTCCTCGGTTGGTGTGGGCAGTGCCGAGACGCCGTCCACGGCGCCGAGAGCGACGAGGTGCGCTAGCAGCTGATGGATATCGACGGTTAAATAGGAGGGCGCATTTTCGAGCCATTGAATGAAGGCGTGGAGGGCGTAAGCGGCCCAATTTGACACATCCGCCACAATTAATTCGTCGCAAAAGCTGATCGCCGGCTTGATATTGAGTGCCGCGAGCGCCGTTTGAGCGTTACCCATGCCTAACTCGTTGCCTCCGTCTCCTATGGCGATGGTAGGGCAAGTGGCGAGCTCAAGATAGGCCTCAGTCGCGCTGCAAGCCGCTGATATGTTATCGCCCGCCATGTTGTAACACTGCCCATCCGCAGCTGTTCCTGGGCGTTCGATGCTAATCACTAGATCAGGTGCGGCCCGTTGATAGAGCGAGGAGGCTGCGCTGCTGATCTCGCTGGAGGTGCCTCTCGCGAGCGAAACACAGCGGAAGTTGCTGGATAAAACGTCGGTGATTGATTCGTCGGACAGAATCGCTGGCTGAGCACCGCGTTGTTCGAGGAGTTGGTAGAGCGCCATGGCGCCAGCCGGTCCGTCGGTTTCAAAGGTGCCGGCCACCGGGAACCCCGTGAGGATATAAACGCGCCCCGTGCACCGTCGAATGAGGTGAGCTGCCCGCAGTAAATAGCCCGGGGTCAGCGTGGATTGCACATCCTGCATGCCGCGGTGATTGTTCGCTACCAAGAGTGATTCGAGCGCGCTTGAAACGGCGAGGGCGGTCTCCTCAGTCATCGCAATCGCGTCTCAACGTAGTGTTGCTCTAGCCATCTGATGTTGTCGGCCTCCTGCGGGGTGCAAGCGGTGAAACGGATTCTCTGACCGGGTCGAGCTTGAGCAAGGCGCACACAGTCACTCTCGATGACCGCGCCAGGAATGGGGTAGCCGCCCATTGTTTGTCGATCTTTCATGAGGACGATAGGATTTCCGTCGGGTGGGATTTGAATGGCCCCCTCGCAGGTTGCCTCGGACAGTAGCGACTCTACACCGGTATTCAGCGGAGGGCCATTGAGGGTGACCCCCATGCGGTTGGCTTTGGCGGTGACCTCGAAGTGACTTTCGTGCAGTCTTTGGATAAGGGCAGGGGCCAGTGCATCGTATTGGTAACCCGGTACGTAGCGCAGCGTCAAAATCGATCGTTGCCCGATGCTACAAAGACCCGGATCCGCTCGAAAGTTGTCGTCGGGCAGCGCATCCTCGCTCAGAGGTAGGATGTCTTGATCACGAAGATAGCCGCCATGTAATCCTCCGATACCCTCTCTGGGAGAGGTGCTGCGACTGGCAAAAACGGGGCAGGTATCGAACCCTCCAGAGACGTGCAGATAACTATAAATACCTTCTGAGGGTGCCCCGATGGTCAGTGTCTGACCAGCCGTCAATGTGTGGATGGATTCAGAGATGACCAGCTCGTTATCGATGAGCACTGTCACCGGCGCACCTGTGATCACCAGCGAGCACTTGTGCGATGAGGTTATCCTGACATTACCATAAGCGATCTCAAGCGCGGCCTCTCCGGCGCGGTGTCCAAGGCGGTACTGTCCGGCCTTTAACGCTAGGGGATCCATTGCACCTGCGGGGGTAATGCCAGCCTGCAGTGTGCCCAATCGACCGCCGTCTTGAATAGTGGAAGCGATGCCTGCTTTATCGAGCGTCAGCGTTCGCAAATCTGCCCCCCTAGCGCACGATACGTGCGCTCATCGATCGATTCAAACCGTACTGAGTCACCGACAGCCAGTTTGCTCGCGGGAGTGGCTGCCATATCAAATAGCGTCACGGGACACGCGCCAATGATCTGCCAACCCCCTGGGGATTCGCAGGGGTATACGGCGGTTTGCTGATCAGCAATCGCCACCGCACCCGCGGGCACTCGCAGTCGAGGAGTGCTCAGACGCTGCGTTTTCAGACGTGAGTCTAGTGTACCGAGATAGCAAAACCCGGGGGCAAATCCGGTGGCAAACGCGAAGTAGGGGGTCGCGCTGTGCAAGGTGATCAGTGCGTCAATCGTCAGGCCAAGCTCGTCAGCCACCGAGATCAAATCGGGCGCCACGGCGGGATCATAAAAAACAGGGAGCACTACCGTCTCTGTGCTCGGCGTATCAAGGACCTGTCTCGCGTCGCAAAGACTGAGGGCTGTTTTTTCCAGCCAGACAGTTACCTGATCACGCTGTAGGCTCAGTGGCGTGAAGAATAACGTGAGGGTGGCGTAGCCCACGACGCTGTCACTGAGTGATTCGAGAAAATAGCGCTGTGCAGTGCGCTGCAGCTGCAGCAGTATCTGCGTCAGGCGAGGGCTAGGTGCCTCCTGAAAGCTCAGCCGCATCGCCGAGTCGCCGGCGGGTCCGATGGTGAAAGGCATTTACGATTGATCCAAGGCCTGTCGAATGGTGCGAATCATCTTCGTCGCGCCCGGAGAATCACTATGCACGCAGAGCGTGTCGGCATTGACGGGAATGCGCTTGCCGGTCGATGTTTTCAGTTTGTTGCGGGTGATGGCGATCGCCTGTGCTGCGGCTTCATTAGGGGTGAGGACAGCACCGGGTTTATCCCGGCTCAGCAGGAGTCCACGAGCCGTATAGGCACGATCCGCAAAAGCTTCGTAGCGCAAGTTGAGGCCATGCTCTACGGCGAGTTGAACGGTTTTACGATCCCTCGGCGTGGCCAAGACCACCAATTCTAGGTCGGCATGCCAACTAGCGGCTGCGCGCATGATGTCATTCATCAGACTGGGGTCGGTGAGTATCGCGTGATAGAGCGCGCCATGGGGTTTGATGTAGGTAACGCGCTGGCTGTGGACGCGCGCAATGCCGTCCAGCGCGCCGATTTGGTAGTGAATCAAATCGATGAGGGCTTGTCCGTGAATGTCCATTGCTCGGCGCCCAAAACCCTCTTTGTCGGGGTAGGAGACATGCGCGCCAATTTCAGTCCCGTGCTTGCGTGCCAGTGCAACGCACTGACGCATCGTGCTGGGATCGCCTGCATGCCCCCCGCAGGCGATATTAGCCGAATCAATCAGAGGCATAATGCCTTCATCATTTCCCATCTTCCATGGGCCAAAGCTTTCTCCCATATCGCAGTTTAATGTGAGCGGTGGGTTCATCATGATATCGCCAAGTCGGTGTTTTTAAGATCGGACACAAGCATGTGGCCGGGTTCGTGGGTGATTGCCATAGGCAATTTAGCCGCCTCGAGTGCCACCTGAGGTGTGACACCGCATGCCCAGAAGGCAGGCATATCGGTTTGGTGCAGGGTCACAGGATCGCCAAAATCCGGGTGATTGAGATCATCAATGCCCAGGTGGGCAGGGTCCCCGATATGAATGGGGGCGCCATGGACAGAGGGGAAGCGAGCACAGATTTGGATCGCTTCAATGACGTCTGCCGGCGGCATGGGACGCATGCTGACCACCATATTGCCCGCGAACGGTCCCGCTGAGATACAGGGGATGTTGGTGCGGTACATCGGGACATTGACTCCTTCACTGATATTGCGAATCTCTATGCCAGCATTGATGAGCGCCTCTTCAAAAGAAAATGAGCAGCCGAGCGCAAACGCAACCCAGTCATCTTCCCAAAAGTGCTCGACGTCGTCACAGCGCTCTGTAAGCACGCCGTCTCGCCAAATTCGATACTGGGGGAGATCGGTGCGAATATCGATATCCGTGCCCAGTGCCGCGAGCGCGACAGAACCGGGTGCCTCGCTCATCGCGAGCAGAGGGCAGGGGCGCGGATTGTGTTCACAGAACTGCCGAAAGTAATGCGCTGAGTCGGCGGGCATCATAACGACATTGCATTGAACGTAGCCAGGCGCACGACCTGACGTGGGCTCAACCAAGGCTCCTGTGCGGCAGAGACGCCTGATGTCGCGGCCTGATTCCCAGTCTCCGGTCACTACCATCTCCAGTCTGAACTTGTATAGTTACGGGGAATGATAATCTGAAATAGAGGCACCCATGACGCATTTTTCGACTTATGCCACCGAGACGCCAGACCGACCGGCCTACATTATGGCCAACTCAGGCGAGACCGTGACGTATGGGCAGCTGGATCGTCGCTCCAATCAAATAGCGCACCTGCTGCGTTCGCTGGGGTTGAAGCCTGGTGATCATATGGCAATGATGCTCATAAATTGCGCTGAATTTCTGCAGGTTGCGCAGGCGGCCAACCGTGCAGGGATTATTTTTACGCCTATCAGCACGCACCTGAAGAAAGATGAAACGGCATACATCATCAATAACTGCCAGGCAAAGGTGTTTATCGCGTCATCCAGTCTGGCGGTTGTGGCGTCAGAGGCTTCAGCGAGCGCGCCGGGATTAGTGCGTTGTCTCTCGGTGGGTGGCGACATCGAGGGTTTTGATCCCCTAACTGCCTTGTTAGATGAGTGTCCAGGGACGCCGATTGAGGACGAGTGTTTGGGCGCCCCCATGTTGTACTCGTCAGGGACAACCGGCAAACCCAAGGGCGTATTTTGGCAGCCTCATTCGGATAGCATTCAGGCGCCTCACCCTTTAGCGGGCAGTATTGGCGCCTTTTTTGGATTCGATAGAGAAACGCTTTATCTGTCGCCTGCTCCGCTGTATCACGCGGCACCGCTGCACTACAACCTGATGGTGCTGGGATTGGGGGGGACCTCGGTGATCATGGAGCAGTTTGACCCTGAACGGTCGTTGGCGCTGATAGAGCAGTATCAGATCACCCACAGTCAGTGGGTGCCCATTATGTTCGTGCGCATGCTCAAATTGCCCGAGGCGCGTCGATCTGGCTACGACCTCAGTTCGATGAAAGTCGCGATTCATGCGGCAGCGCCCTGTCCGATCGACATCAAAGAGCAAATGATTGGCTGGTGGGGCCCTGTCGTCGTCGAGTACTACGCCGCCAGCGAATCGATTGGCTTTACCATTATCGATTCTGCGGCGTGGCTCACTCACAAAGGCTCTGTGGGTCGACCTCTTTTTGGAGACCCCAAAATTGTCGGGGAGGATGGCGAGGTTTTGGCGGCGGGCGAAATCGGTGAAATTTACTTTGCCGATAGCCGTCCCTTTGAGTACTTCGATGAGCCCGAAAAGACCCGTGAAGCCTTTAATGAAAAAGGCTGGGCGACGACCGGAGATATGGGTTATCTGGATGAGGAAGGATTCCTTTATCTGACCGACCGGAAAAATTTCACCATCATCACGGGGGGCGTCAATGTCTATCCGGCTGAAATAGAGGGGCTCCTCGTGTCTCACGTTAAGGTCGCCGACGCTGCGGTATTTGGCCTGCCACACCCTGAGTATGGGGAGGTCGTGACGGCAGTGATCCAGCCGGTCAATTGGGCCGATGCGACGGAGCAGACCGCTGAGGAACTGAGGGAGTGGATGCGGGAGCGGCTCTCCACTATTAAGGTCCCGAAGACCATCGATTTTTTAGAGCAGCTTCCCAGAATGGATAACGGCAAGCTGTACAAGCGACATTTGCTCGAGTCGTATACGGCGGCGTAGCTGATCCGTCGGCGTCCTTTTTTTCTGGCTGTCAAGCTGGCGTGCGCGAAAGGTTGGCTCTATGCTATTGCTTCCGCACAGTGGCAGAGGACGAGGGGAGTGGTACGTGACTGTCAAGACTGAGCTACGCGAACTTGAGCAAGCAATGGATTCTGCCGAGTCTTACCAGGATTGGCAGCTGGCGGCTCATGCCCACGATGTATTAACCGGCATGTCAGAGTGGCGCAAAGAAGAGGCCTCAAGCCTTTATGATCATGCGCAGATCCGTTATCGACTGGATCGTCTCCGCAAATTTCGTAAAAAGAAAGACTGGACCGGCCTCTTGTATTCACTCAATGAAGGAATACACGGCAACATGGGCGGTATGGGTAAAAGTGTTCTTTATCGACGGGCAAAAGCCGGCACAAAAACCCTCATTGAGCAATACATCACTGAAATTGACGAGACGTTGAGGTTGATCGCGGAGTTGCCCGATGAGGTGATCCCGACGCAGCAGAAGCTGGATTTCTTTTATCGCAGTAACGTCTGCTACGGCCGCTCGGCGTTAATGTTGAGCGGTGGGGGCGTGCTCGGATTTTTACACCTGGGTGTGGTGGGCGAATTGTTACGCCAGGGACTGTTACCGCGTGTGGTATCGGGTTCCAGCGCCGGATCAATCGTCGCTGCTGCATTAGCTGCCTATACCGATGAAGAAATGAAAGATGCGGATCTGATCGGGTTAATGGAAACCGGCGGCACTGATACGAAAAATTTCGTTCGGCGATGGTTTGCCGGTAAAGGAGGGCGCTTCACCGCTGAGGATACCGCTCAGCTTATCGCGGCCACCATTCCCGACCTTACTTTCGCGGAGGCCTATGCTAAAACGGGTAGGCAGGTCAGTATTACGGTAGCGCCTGCGGAGCCGCATCAGCGCTCTCGCTTGCTCAATGCGGTGTCCTCGCCCAATGTCTACCTCCGTTCGGCGGCAATGGCTTCTTGCGCGATACCCGGCGTATTCCCAGCGGTGATGTTGGAGGCAAAGAATGAGCACGGAGAATCGCAGCCCTATTTGCCAGCGCGACGCTGGGTAGATGGTTCCGTAGCAGACGATTTGCCGGCTAAGCGGCTGTCCCGATTATTCTCAACCAATCACTACATCGTCAGCATGGTGAATCCGATTGCCCGGGCTTTTTTGCCCCGTGACGACAAGGCGCGACCGCTGCGACAAGCGGCGACGTCCCTAGGCATGGGTATTGGCCGCGAGATGCTTAATTTTTATCGCGGCGTGGCAAAGAAATACGGCGATAACTGGCCGAAATTCAATATGATGATGCATGGAGCTTATGCATTACTTGATCAAGAATATTCTGGGGATATCAATATCGTCCCCAAGTTTCGCTTACAGAACCCAATACAATTGATTACTCAGCCGAGCGAGCAAGAGTTGCGAGCGTTGGTGAGGGAGGGAGAGCGAGCCGCGTATAGCCGGATAGAGTCCATCAGGCAATGCACGCAGATCTCCAGCACGCTTGAAGAGATCCTGCATCGCTTTGAATACGGTGATTTGAGACCGGCGCCGGGCACCTATCGACGGCCAAAAAGCTCCCGGCGGCGCCCGCCGCCCACCGCAGTGCAAATGAAGGCGCTAAAGGCGGAGTTGGGTGCGGCCCGCGCGAGCGGCCAAACTCGGCGTGAAAAGCGAGGGCAAAAGGGCGGTAGCGTCTCAACAAAGGGGTCCAGCATGGGCCGACGTGGCGCCCTAGCATAGGCGTCCGCTGCGGACTTTGCGCGCAATAGCGCGTCCTAGAGACGAGCAGCCTACCTGCTTTGTTGAATGTAGCCGGCGCCCAGAGCCGCGAGCGGACCGACCATCACGGCGCGACTATCAGCCTCAGCGCTTGACGCTGTCCCGATCAAGGCGCGCTTTTTAATGCCTTGCAGGATGGCGGCGATTCTAAAAAAGCAAAAGGCCATGTAGAACGGCCAATGATCGATGTCTGCTCGACCGGTTCTTTGGCAATAGGACTCAATATACGCCTCGTCTGACGGGATCATTAGTGGCGCCCTGTCTACGCCTTCTAGCCCGACCATGCCGCCTTCTCTTGGAAACTGCCACGCCATTAATTGATACGCGAGATCCGCAAGGGGATCTCCCAATGTGGAAAGCTCCCAATCGAGAATGCCAATAATTTTCGGCTCCGTGGGATGAAAAATCATGTTGTCGAGCCGATAGT
>CAJQKG010000266.1 GCA_905478845.1 uncultured Luminiphilus sp. | reverse complement strand
CACCCAAGCCCGCGCCCAACATGAAAATAGCCACCGCTGTGGCACGCTCGTTTGCCGGAAACCATTGTGCGACAGCCTTACTCGCCGCTGGAAAATTGGCCGCCTCCGCAAGGCCCAGCACCACTCTCATGGTAAAGAACGACCACACACCGCGGCCCAGTGCGTGCAATACCGTGGCGGCACTCCAAAAAACAACCGCCAGTTCAAATGCGCGCTTCGTACCCAATCGGTCGATCAACGGGCCAGAGATCAATTGGCCGACGCCATAGGCGAGGAGGAACCCGCTAGTGATCAGGCCGTAATCGGCGTCATTAATCCCGAACTGGTCACGCACGACGGGCGCCACAACACCAAATACCGACCGGTCGATATAGTTGATGGTCGTAATCACCGCCAGCAAGATCGCAATACGCCAACGCGTCGCCATACGCTTCCTTATTTTCTTATTGTCGCCAACGGCTCCTACGCCGATGCCGCTGTAAGAGAAGGCCAATAGCCCGTCCACTGGGCATGGATTATGTCATCACCACACTCGCCGCCAGCACGATGAGTATCCCGCCAAATAACCGATTCAACAAGGTCGCATGGCGCTGCAGTCTCGATAAAACGGCCGTTTGTGCCAGCAGTATCGAAACCAGGGCATACCACAGCGTATCGATCCCCGCAGCGGTGCTCGCGATGAGGATCTTTTCGAAAGCCGTCGCGTCTGGCTCGATGAACTGACTGAACAGCGCCGCAAAAAAAAAGGCTATTTTCGGGTTCGACAGAGCGATTACGAAACCCTCTAGCCCCGCACTCCTTCTCGAGGAGTCAGGCGAGGACCTAGGCATTTCCTCCACGGGGACTGTGGCGCTCGACTGACTCATCAGGACCCGAATACCGAGGTAGAGCAAAAACCCAGCGCCAGCGAGCTGAACGGCATAAAACCACGTGGGCTGCTCAGTCAGCAGCACACCGAGGCCATTAGCCATCAATAGCGCCCACAGCAAAATGCCAACGCCGTGGGCCATGGCGCACACGATGCCATCCCCCACACCACCGCGAAAGGCATGCCGAGCCACCACCGCCAGACTGGGCCCGGGAGACATTGCGCCGAGTAAGCACACGAGTGCCAAGGGTAACCACGCTGACCAAGTCATTCCGTCATCCTATGCTATTTGTGTGAGATTACCTTCCTTTCTCGGCGCCATAACCCCTCACACAGTGTGTTGCTCCCTACTCTAAACTGCTATATCTTCGGGTACTTGTAAAAGCTGCAACTTGCGATATCGCGCTGGTGCGCAGGGCAGCAATATAAAACCCAGTGTGCACTCACAGTGACACACGGAATAACAAGAGGATTGCGTTATGTCGAGGGATTCCAAAGAGCGTCAAAGCCCCTTTCATACCAAAGCCATCGTCGCCGGCGTTGCCGCCGCGATAGGGGCTGGCGGTGCAGGTTTGGCTTGGAGTGCAGAACTCGAAGAAGTCGTGGTGACGGCGCGGCAAAGGGCTGAGTCCTCACAAGATATTCCCATGATGGTGCAATCCATTTCAGGCGAAGACCTCCAGAAGCAAGGCATCACAACCCTAGAGGACTTTTCTCGACAGGTAGCCGGCCTCAATGTCCAAACCTCGACGCCAGGGCAGAACACGATCGTCTTTCGGGGCGTCAGTGATGGTGGCGGATTCTTGGTCGATCCGACGGCTGCCATCTACTTAGACGAGCAGCCGATGTCGCTGACGTCTGCCGCACCCGATATCTATCCTGTCGACCTGGCGAGAATCGAAGCCCTAGCGGGGCCTCAATCTACTCTTTATGGTGCGTCATCGCAGAGTGGAGCGATTCGCGTGATCACCAATAAGCCTGACCCCTCGGAATTCACCGCTAATATCGGTGGCGGGCTTTCCTCAACCTCCGGCGGGGGCACGGGCTACCAGGTAGATGGCACCGTGAATATCCCACTCAGCGATTCAGTCGCTATCCGCTTGTCCGGCTTCAGCGCGCGCGATGCCGGCTATATCGATAGCGTACTGGGTACCACCGTTGTTGCAGCGGACTACTTCCCTGGAGTCGATGGCGGCGGTCAAAGAACGAATGCGGGCGCTGTTGCAGACGACATCAACGAAACCGAATGGATGGGCGGACGCGCCGCCATCCGTTGGCTGATCAATGACAACTGGACCGCCACCGCAGCCGTTAATTACCAAGATCTTGAAGCAGACGGCTACAACGACTACGACCCCAGTGTGGGTGATCTTAAAACCATCAAGTTCAATAAAGAAATCCGCACAGATGAGTGGACCCAGACCAGCTTGGTGATTGAAGGCGATCTCGGGTTCGCACAACTCGTTTCGGCCACGTCTTACTATGATCGCGACTTTCTTTACGCCAATGACACGCAATCTTATGCGGCCTACTTTCACTACTCCTTTGGTGTCTATTACGGGTATGCCACCTATGATTTCGGCGCAGACCCCACTGGCTACCTGATCAATGACCAAAACAATGAGAGCCTAACGCAAGAATTCCGCTTGAGTGGCGCTACAGACCGAGTTGATTGGACCGTTGGTGCGTTCTGGCAAGAGTCAGAAGAGTTTTGGGACTTCAAGACCTACGTCGACGGCTACCGAAATTCCCCAGCCTTCGAGGCTTGGAGCTACTACTATCCAGGAATCGCTCCGTCCGATATTTGGTGGAATTCATTCCAAAGCCAAGATAGAACCGATAAAGCGGTTTTCGGTGAAATCGATATCGAAATTATTGAGGATCGGTTAACCGCATTATTGGGTGGTCGATGGTACGAGGTAGAGCGTGAGCTCAGCTACACAGTAGAGCGCCCTGACGATCGCACTGATCGACAGCTGCCCGACAGAGTAGCGAACGACGACGGCTTTATTCCAAAATACGGCCTGGAACTGCAGATCAACGACGATATCATGGTGTACGGGGTTTACTCGGAAGGTTATCGCGTCGGTGGCACCAACCGCGGTCGCGGCCTTGATATTGGCGGAGACGGTAAGTTCGGTCCCACCCTACCCGTAGCTTACGAGTCCGATATCCTTGAAAACACTGAGTTTGGACTGAAATCCAGCTGGGCCGACGGTCGCGTCATATTGAATGCGGTCTACTACACCATGAAGTGGAAAGACATGCAGAACGAGGTTACCGATCCGAGTAACCAACTGGGTAGTTTAAGTGGTGGAGTGTATCAAAACGTTCCCTTCCAGATCGTGGTCGGAAATGTGGGTGACGCAGAAGTGAAAGGCTATGATGTTGAACTTAAAGCGTTGCTAGGAGAGAACTTGGAGGTCGGTTTTAATATGACTGACATTCAAGACGCCTTTGTGGAGGGCCAACAGGAATACGACGATCCTCGTGTTATTGGCGGGACAGTGTCATCCGGCCTCGACCCACAGTCAGCCCTGCCGTTATTTGCTGACACCAGTTACTACTTGTACGCGGAGTACTCTGGTATCGATATCCTCGGCGGCACAGGAGGCATTCGTCTGCAACATAGCTACGTCGGAGACTCACTGAATCAGCTTACAGATGGCGCGATCACGCCACAGATGCAGCAAGGTGACTATGACATTACCGACGCTGTCTTCACTTGGGAGCGAGAGGGATGGTCTGCTCAGCTGCGGTTTAATAATATCTCAGATGAGCGCGGCATCACCTACGAAGATACCTCAGACTTCGATACGGCGTGGGGGCGTAATAGCTCAATTGTGATTCGGCCCCGAAATTTTGCCTTCTCACTGAGACACTATTTCTAAGGCGACGCATCAGCATAAAAAAGGGCGCTAACGCGCCCTTTTTTATGCTCTACTTTTTTAAAGCGGCGACATTTATACCCACTCTGCTGGCCACTGTTCTAAACCATGAATCGCGTTACGGATATCCATCGTTAAGTTAACCGCCGTCAGACTTTTACCCTCCACAATATCGATAATTGAGACAGTAGAGGGCGAAGAACCCGCCGCGATCAAGCGCTCATTGAGCACGCAGAGACCTCGACCAAAGCCTTGTCGAGCAACCCGCGAATCATCGATTCCTTGAAACTCCAACTCATTGGTAGGGAATTTAGGTACTGGAACCGCGACCGTTTTCCCATCACGGCTCGCATAACGAACCGCATCAGAGGCGGTATCATTAAGCAGAATACCGCCTTGATGCGGCATAGCGTTGTGACAACCCTTCGGTAAGTTACAAATCTCGCTAATCGCCATATCGGATGAGACTGCTAAAAGTGCCTGGGTATTGAGGCCACTGAAAGAGATACCATCGCTATCTACCCTGACCATATTCAGGTGATACGAGTTCACGAAAGCGGGACCTCCTCGGTTTCTGGGATCAAAAGGCTGCCCCACCCATTCGGTGCCATTTTTCGAGACATAAAGCCCCCAGACAAACTCCTGTTTGCGTAGATCAAATGCCAAAATGGAGTCAAACCCGGTCGAAGTCAGGAACAAAAGATTATCCCGCCGACAGATCTCATGGCAGTGCCGCAAATACTCATTACGATAAGAAGCTAACAGCACAAAATCGGGCGAATAACAAAACAACTCATCGCTAGCAGCAATCCACATGGCATCCTCCGTAAACTCAATGCCACGCAAGCCGCGATCCCAGCCTCGCCCTGCGAAATCAATATCGCCTGTATTCCAATCAATCTTCTGCTCAACCTGCTGAGATTCAAAGTCAATCAGGTAGACACCACCATGACTCTGCCCTTTCTCCGAGCCTCGCACGACCGAGGTTGCGAGTAGCTTAGGCAGCAGGTCCGTCATGACAGCGCCTCAGGAAGATCAGGAAAGACCGGCTCTAAGATGTCCTTAAGGCTATCGAGATGAGCGCCATAGCGCTTCCAAGTCTGCACTGAACCACTGTAAATTGGCTGCCTCACCTGTTCTGAACTGGCGGTTCGCACAGACCGTTTTGTCTCATGGAAGGCGACACACGCCTCCTCAAACGGCAACTCACAAAAAGCCAAAATGCGACGCACTTGGGTCTCTAAATCCGCAACCACTTCTTCGTACTGAACCCGCAATACCTGCCCCGGCAGCACCTCATCCCAATGATCCATCAATTGACAGTATTCAAGGTAGAACTCACCTAATTCAAAAAGATCGTAAGTAAACGTTTGCCCCTTGGCAAAGTGCTGCTTAAAACAGCCAAAACAGCTGTCCATCGGGTGGCGTCGCGCATCAATAATCTTTGCATTCGGCAGAATTGTCTTAATAAACCCAACATAAGCAAAATTGTTCGGCATCTTATCGGTGAAAAACGGAGCACCTCGTCGGTGTCGGCGCGTCTGCTCCAAGTATTGTTCGCCCAGCGCCAAAAGCGTCTCTGGCGACAGGTCTGGCATGCACTGGGGGAACACTTGTCCCGACCTGGGTTGCGTTAAGCCCTGCGCAATCATCGAGATATCGGGTAGCTCACTGGTGCCGTCAACTTGTGAGTGACTCGCTAAAATCTGCTCTAGGAGTGTTGAACCCGAGCGGGGCAAACCCAAAATGAAGATCGGCGCTGAATCTGAACACCCGGCTAAGGCCGAGTCTGACTCAAAAAAAACGCTACTGAATATCTCTCGCATCCGCTCATGAGCGATCCCAGTTTGCACTGGATCATAAGCAATCGTCTCGCGGTGCATTTGATTCGCCAGTGCATAGTGCTCAAACGCCTGATCGTAATTCTTGTCGTCTTCAAAGGCTTTACCTAAAGAAAAGGCAAAATGAACTCTGCAGTCCACCGGTAGGGAATCATCAGCCAACCGCTCAGTCATGGTCTCAACATCTTGTTCCGTAAAACGGAACGTCTTCAAATTAGCCAAACTGTAATAGGTCTCACCAAAGTTGGGCCGTAAGGTAATCGCCTTCCGATAAGCAGCCACCCCTCCCTCTTGATCACCCACAGTCTTGAGAACGTGTCCTAGTCCGATATGTGCCCCCGGTAATTCAGGATCCAAAGCGACCGCTTGCTGATAAGACTGAACCGCTTGC
>CAJQKG010000265.1 GCA_905478845.1 uncultured Luminiphilus sp. | reverse complement strand
TACCCGTCTCGCTTGGCATTTGAAGGCCGATTTGCTGCCTTGGATTTACTGGAACGCGATGCTGAAAGGCAGGGAATGGATGGCGAAACCTGAGATCCAGCAGTGAAATTAGACGCACCACGAGGGTATTCAGTGATTCCAGCAGCACAATGGCTGGTGGGCTACCAACGCAACAACTTGCTCAATGACACAGTGGCTGCGGTGATCGTTACGATGATGCTGATTCCCCAGTCCCTTGCTTATGCGCTGCTAGCGGGTTTGCCGGCAGAAATGGGGCTTTACGCTAGTATTCTGCCACTGCTCGCCTACGCCGCCTTTGGAAGCAGTCGCACCTTGTCAGTGGGACCAGTCGCCGTGGCCTCGTTAATGACCGCTTCTGCGGTTGGGGCCGTTGCAGCAGAAGGAACCGTTGATTACGCGACGGCGGCGACCACGTTGGCACTGCTCGGCGGCATTATGCTAATCGCCCTGGGCTTTTTAAAGTTTGGATTTGTCGCCAACTTCCTCTCGCATTCAGTGGTGTCGGGCTTTATTACTGCGTCCGGCATTATTATCGCCCTGGGACAATTGGGTCCCCTCATTGGCATCTCCCTTAAAGGCGATACCGCGCCGGTGTTACTGATAGGCTTTTTTGATCAGCTGGCTGAGATTCATTTAGTAACCCTGGTCATTGGTGCTGGTGCCATCGGGTTTTTACTGTTCTCTCGTTATTACCTCACTGCGCTCCTGCGTCGTGCGGGATGTGGCGAGCATGCTGCCTGCATCATGGTCCGAGCGGCGCCCATTCTGATTATGCTGGTGGTCATCCCTTTGTCGGCCCTTCGCGATTTTGAATCGCTTGGCGTGCCTTTGGTGGGACACGTGCCGAGTGGCTTGCCTCCGTTCAGCGCCCCCAATATTAGCTGGCATTTGCTGGAGGAGTTGGCGCTCCCCGCACTGTTAATTGCCTTGATTGGCTTCGTAGAGTCGGTATCGGTGGGCAAGACACTCGGCGCAAAAAAGCGACAAAAAATAGACTCCAATCAAGAGTTGCTGGGGCTCGGCGCTGCCAATGCCGCTGCCGCGCTCTCGGGTGGTTTTCCGGTAACTGGCGGCTTTTCGCGGTCAGTCGTGAACTTTGATGCGGGTGCCGACACGCAGATGGCGTCGATATTGACGGCGCTAGGCATCGCGCTGGCGGCGCTGTTTTTGACCCCCGCACTCTATTTTTTACCCAAGGCGGTTCTAGCGGCGACGATCATTGGTGCGGTAATGAGCCTCATCGACTGGAACGTCATCTTGAAGGCGCGCCGTTTTGCCCTCGCTGATTTTGTGGCGGTCACATTGACTCTGTTGGTCACGCTCATGGCAGGGGTTGAGCTGGGTGTCCTCACGGGCGTGGCCGTCTCAATTGGCTTGCACCTTCATCAAACCAGCCATCCGCACTTTGCGGTGGTCGGACAGGTCCCCGGGTCTGAACACTATCGCAATGTCATGCGACACGACGTGATTACGCATGACCATATTCTGTCAATACGCATCGACGAGTCGCTGTACTTTGCAAATGCCGCTTACCTCGAGGAGATCGTTTACGATCAAGTAGCGGCACACCAGAATTTACAGCATGTGATTATTATGTGCCCCGCCGTCAACACCATTGATCTGAGCGCACTGGAAGCTCTTGGCGAGATCAACCTGCGTCTCATCGAGTGGGGTATCGCGTTACATCTGAGCGAGGTGAAGGGTCCCGTGATGGATGCTTTAGGTCGCAGTAGTTTTTTGCAACAGTTATCCGGTGACGTGTTTTTGTCTCAGTACGTCGCGGTGGCAGCGTTAACGACTACAGAAAACGCTGATCTTGCTCCGACCTAAGCAGCCGCCGAAACCCTCGCTCCACAGCAAGCTCTGCCGCGACGCCTATGCGCTCTTGCCAGCCCCGCTTCGCTCGATATCGCACCTCCACTAGATCGCTGTGTTCGGCATGTGACTGCAGAAAGGCGTCGGAGGTACTGAGCCGATCGGTTAACTGCAGCGCTAGCGCACGCTGGCCAAACCAATATTCTCCTGTGCTGACCTGATCAATATCCACGATCGGCCGATTAGCTGACACAAACTCCTTAAATAAGACATGCACATCGTCTAGATCTGCCTGAAACTTCTCGCGCGCTTTCTCCGTGTTTTCGCCGAAAAAAGTCAGCGTACGCTTATATTCCCCCGCCGTATGCATCTCGACATCAATCTCATTCTTTTTGAGTAGGCGATGGAAATTTGGCAGCTGCGCTACAACGCCAATTGAGCCCAAAATGGCAAAAGGCGCTGCAATGATCTCATCAGCAACACACGCCATCATGTAGCCACCACTAGCCGCTACTTTATCTACGGACACCGTCAACTTAACGCCGGCATCCTTGAGTCGGATGAGTTGACTCGCGGCTAAGCCATAGCCGTGTACCACTCCGCCACCGCTTTCAAGACGGACTAATACTTCATCTTTGTCTGTTGCGACGGGTAAAATCGCGGACACTTCTTCTCGTAATTGCGTCACAGCACTGGCCTGCATGTCACCGTCAAAGTCGATGACAAAGACCCGAGGGCGATGCTCAGATTCAGGTGCGTCGGCTGCTTTTAACGCTCTCTTGCGCGCTTTTGCCTCGTGTTTCCTGGCTTTTTTCTTGGCTTTTTCTCGCGCCTTCGCTTCCGCTTCATCCTCGGTCACGGCACGAAGGGATTCCTGATGAGCCTCATAACGCTCATTCAGTAATCGCGCCTCGATGTGGCCGTCATCTCCTGACGCCCGCTTCCGTTGGCTAATCGCTACCACACCCGCCACCGCGACTAGGAATACTGCGAGCAAGATGAGCGCTTGAAGCAGAAATGAACCGATATCGAGCAGAAAATCCATAGTAGTTAACCTTTAGCGAGCTTGAAGGAAATGAGCGATAAGCTGACCGGATATAGACGCATTAGGAGGAGTGGGCGGCAGCGAGCTTCGATCAAACCATTCTGCCTCTTCGATCTCATCTGGATTAGGCACAATATCCCCTGATTGCCATTCGGCGAAAAAGCCGAGCATAACCTGACTCGGAAAAGGCCATGGCTGCGAGGTAAAGTACCGAATATTACCCACTTCGATGCCGACCTCTTCTTTGACTTCGCGCATCACTGTCTGCTCGCAGGTCTCTCCGGGCTCCATGAATCCCGCCAGCGTACTGTAAAACCGTTTCTGATAGCCTGCGGCCGCCGCGAGCAGGAGTTTGTCACCTTTTGAAACTAACACAATCACGCAGGGCGATATGCGCGGATAGACACGCGTTGAGCAATCGCCACAGGCCACTGCCCTGCCGTGCTCGATGATCGAAGTCGGCGAGCCACATCGGCCGCAGTATTGATGCGTGTCTCGCCAATGCAGAAGCTGATAGGCGCGACCATGGGCGTGAAACAGTGCGTCGTCGACGCGACCCAGCAAGCTATACAGATTGCCGCTGAGCGCCTCAACCCCGGTATGACTGTCTTCTGGAATAGAAAATGCCCAAGTTGCTTTGCCCTCCCAGTATCCGATTGGTACCGCCAGCTCTTTGTTTAGATGCCAAAGAGCGTCCGCCTCTTCAAGGCGCCACGGCACCCCCGGTTGCCCCCGCAGAGACGTCAGTGTGTTGCGGCCAGCAAAGACAAAAGCCCAGTCGTCCGCCTCGGGGCGCTGGGGGAATACAGAGATATCAAGCAAAGTGGAGTCACCGATCATCGCGCAGCAGTCAGTCTAGGAAGCCAACGCCACAAGTACAAGAACCAAGTCGTGCTAATCGGCGTATATTTTCCCGACCATTCGCAGAGGGTGCATCTCTTTTGCCGATGCGGTTTAATCAGTGCTCAGCGTAGCGGTCAGAGCAACAGGAAGAGTCGTTGCAACGGCTGGG
>CAJQKG010000264.1 GCA_905478845.1 uncultured Luminiphilus sp. | reverse complement strand
GTTGCGAGAATTTACGACCCGGTTTTGCAGGTGGATCACTCGAAATCTAAAAATAGGGCACCACCGTCAGGACCCACCCGTTTTTATCGACAGGGGGCGACGGGACAGATCAACCCGCGTCCCCCCTCGAAGCACACCGACACACCTTCAGACAGGCCCGTCGAGCGGGTCACAGTAGCCCGTTATCCTTGGGACAGCAGAACTCACCTTCTCTCAGCCGAATGGCACCCCGCCGCAACGAGTGCTGATCATCGCAACAGTCGTCTGCTGGCTGCCGCCATGCCGTGTCAATTATTTTTGATCGATAACCCGGTCTCAAAACCCGTTTCAACACGGCGCAGAGCCCTACCGCTATTGCCTTATAGCGAATCCGCCTGAGCGGCCACTCTGCAAATAAGAAATTAGTTTTATACACCCTCCTCAAGAGGGGGTAATTTATGGAGTGGAGCCATTTCCCGGGCTACAGCACATTGAGCGCACTACTAAGCGCTGGGTCACGATAAGACCCGCTGACTGAGTCGTTGGTTCGGCACTTCGGTGGCGCCATTTTGGTGCTATCGCCTACACCAGCGCTCAACGCCCATTTCCTACCTGACTCACCTCAAGTGAGTACGTTGTCGCACCAGGGCGCAGAGGCCAAACCAAACCGTCTCTTGCACAACGCGGTGTCAGCCGCCAAACAACGGGAGCAGTGGTCACATTATGAAAAGATTTAAGCGAAATCGAATTCAACGTGCCTTCGAAAAAGGTTACCAACTCGGCCTCGCAGGGCGTTCTCGTGAAAATTGCCCCTTTCTGACGGGTTTAGCCCGAATACGGTGGCTGGAAGGCTGGCAAGAAGGTCGCAGTGACTGGCGAGAGGGGCTGTCAGAAGCCCTAACATGTTATAAGTTGTCGGGATTCTGACCGGTAACCTAAACACTCAGCCCTTCTCGAGGGAATCTGCGAACGTTTAGGCCTTGAAATGGTCAGAAATGGCGCCATTTCTGAATCTGTCGACATAAAGGCCTAACTTGTGAACTATCAACTCCTCGCGCACCTCGAACACTGGCTTGGGCAACAAATTGTTGGCCAGCAAGACCTTATTCATAAATTGCTGATCGCCTTATTGGCAGACGGACACCTGTTGGTGGAGGGCGCTCCGGGCCTCGCCAAAACCCGGGCAATCAAACAAATGGCAGAGGGTATTGAGGGCGACTTTCATCGCATTCAATTTACGCCCGACCTGCTACCGGGCGATATCACAGGCACGGATATTTTCCGACCTCAGACTGGTACCTTTGAATTCCAGCAGGGCCCCATTTTCAATAACTTGGTGCTGGCTGATGAAATCAACAGAGCACCTGCCAAGGTGCAGTCCGCGCTGCTAGAGGCGATGGCGGAACGACAAGTCAGTATTGGCAGTCAAACTTATGCGTTACCCCCCCTCTTTTTGGTGATGGCAACCCAAAACCCGATCGAACAGGAGGGCACTTATCCGTTGCCCGAGGCACAACTCGACCGCTTTCTGATGCATGTCAGAGTGTCCTATCCCGACCGAGAGGCAGAGCAAGCTATTTTGCGGCTCGCGCGCAGCGAAGCGGGTGGTGAACAATCTAAGCCTGAGCGCGCGGTCTCACAGGCAGACATCTTTGCCGCGCGCCAGGGCGCCTTAGCGGTCCATATGGCCCCAGCAGTTGAGGAATATATTATTCAATTGGTCATCGCAACCCGAGACCCCGGTCTCTACGACGCCGAACTCGCCGACTGGCTCGAGTTTGGCGCCAGCCCGCGCGCTACCATCGCGCTCGATCGCTGCGCGCGGGCTAATGCTTGGATTGAAGGGAGAGACTATGTCAGTCCAGATGACGTGCAAAAGGTGGTCTTTGACTGTCTCAGACACCGGCTGATTGTGTCCTTTGAAGCAGAGGCCGCAGGCGTCACCAGTGATCAGATCATTGAGCGATTAATTGAGCGTATTCCCGTTGCCTGACAGCAGTGTTCATCGCGCAATTGATGGTCCCTTTGGCGCAGTCGTGTCATCGGACGCGCTCGTCGCCAGTCGATTTTCGGCCCGTTTTGTCGATGTCACAGGGCAAACGCGCGCGCTCGCCAATCTAGCGGGAATGAAGCGGGCTCGGCAGCGAGGACGTGGCGTTGAATTCGATGAAGTGCGCGCCTACGCCGCTGGTGACGATGTCCGTGCGATCGATTGGCGGGTCACCGCACGATCAGGTACCGCGCACACCAAATTGTTTCACGAAGATCGGGAGCAACCCATTTTAGTGGCTATCGATCAGCGCACACCGATGAAGTTTGGCTCGACCCAGTGCTTTAAATCGGTCATGGCAGCACACGTTGGCACCCTCGCCTTGTGGTCAGCACTTGGGGCCGGTGAGCGTGTGGGTGGTGTTGTGTTAGGCGACAACACCCTATCGGATACTCGTCCCAAACGCAGCCAGCATAGCGTGCTCCGCGTCATCGGTGATCTTGTCCGCGAGGGCGCACCCGGGGCTGCTGATGGCACGGCGAGTCATGACCTCTCCGACTTGCTTCAGCAACTCGAGCGCATTGCTCGCCCGGGCACTCGGATTTTTTTAGTCAGTGACTTTCATGATTTGTTGGTAGCCGACAACCTCTCACCATTGCGGCGGCTAGCACGCCGCACGCAAATGGTGGGTATCGCTGTCGACGACCGCCTCGAAGCCGAACTCCCTCGCTCCGGGCACTATTGTGTCACCGATGGCAATCATCATTCCTCTCTCGATACCGGCGCAGAGAGTATTCGAGACGCCTATGCCAGTCAGTATCGATCAAATCAGGAGCTGACTGCGCGACGACTTCGCGAACTGCGCATACCGCTGCTGAAGATTAGCACCGGCGATGACCCCTTGAGACGACTGCTGACGGTATTTCCTGCACGATGAACCCCGACATGATGCTGGCACAACTGGCCCCTTTGCGAGAGCCTGCGTCGATAGGATGGTGGCCAATGGCGCCGGGATGGTGGCTCATTCTTGTGTTAGCGATCATTGGTTTAGGCCTCATCGGCCGATGGTTTTGGCGACGCTATCGTCGCGCACACTACCGCCGAATTGCGCTCTCCCAACTGCGCCTCTTGAGAGCCAATGAGGCGACCATCACAGACATCAACCAATTGCTGAAGGCGGCAGCATTGCGAGCCTTCCCCCCAGAACAGGTGGCGGCACTTCATGGTCAGCGCTGGCAAGCGTTTCTCCTCAAGACCTGTCAAGATTTGCCTACTGACGGGTTGGCAGAGCTCGACTCGCTCTATGCGGCGCACTCCTGTGCCGCTACAGAACCGCTGCTGGTAATGGCTGAACATTGGGTCCGTCGTCATGAGGTGGCCCATGCTTGAGTGGATGTGGCCCTGGATATTTATCGCGGCACCGTTACCGGTGCTCATTTTTTATTTCAGTCGTGGCGGATCTCTGCAGCCTTCGGCACTCAGGGCGCCTTTTGCGGCACGATGGCAATCCTTGTCGGGGACGCGGCAACCCAGTCAGTCGGGGCGATGGTATTGGTGGTTGCTGTGGACGGCCTGGATGCTATTGATTGCAGCGATCGCGCGACCTCAATGGATTGGCGAACCCATTGAACTGCCCAATACGGGTCGCGATCTCATGCTCGGGCTTGACCTATCCGGCAGCATGCAAATTGAAGACATGCAGATTGGCAATCGACTGGTTCCGAGGATTACAGCGGTCAAATCAATTGCCGCCGATTTTGCGCAGCGACGTCAGGGCGATCGCGTCGGACTTATTTTATTCGGCACACGTGCTTACTTGCAGGCACCTCTCACCTTCGACCTTGCCACCATCACCCGGTTCATCGATGAAGCCCAGCTCGGATTTGCCGGTGAGGACACGGCTATTGGTGATGCACTGGGATTAGCGATTAAACGTCTGCGCGACCGTCCCGCAACGTCACGTATTTTCATACTGCTCACCGATGGTCAAGACACTGCCAGCACAGTTGACCCGATGGAAGCAGCAGCGCTGGCGGCTCAGCTTGATGTGAAAATCTATACCATTGGCATTAGCCGTAACTTGGGCAGGACGACCCGCGGCCGTGTCGAAGTAGATGAAGCCATGCTCAATGCCGTGGCTGAGGCAACGGGCGGACGCTATTTTAGAGCGACCTCACCGGCGGAACTCGAGGCCATCTACGCGTTACTCGATACCCTGGAACCGGTGGAACAGGACGCCAGCACTTTTCGTCCGAAACGCGCCCTGAGTTGGGTGCCCTTGCTCGGTGCGCTAGGGCTGTCATGTTGGCTCGGTCTGCTTCATAGCGGCTGGCTGAGTCGCCGCAGCAGTAGGCTTACTCATGATTGATGGGTTTCATTTGCTGCGTCCAGAATTTCTGTGGGGATTATTGATCTGCCCCGTGCTGGCCTTTGCGCTGTGGCATCGGCGCGCTCAGCAAGGCGACTGGAGCCGTGCCATCGACCCAGAACTGCTCCCCTATCTGATGCCGGATCAAAATAATCAAACTCGCCGGACAACAATTTGGATACCCACCCTGCTGCTCAGCTTGATTGTGCTCGCCGCAGCGGGGCCCAGCCTGCGGCAGGTAGAACTACCGGTTATCAAACGCGCCGACGCGCTGGTACTGGTATTGGATCTCAGCGCATCGATGTTGGCGGCAGACGTTCAGCCCAGTCGAATACAACGCGCGCGACAAAAGATACTCGATTTACTGGATACGAGAGCCGAAGGCGTGACCGGCTTGGTCGTTTTTGCAGGCGATGCCCATGTGGTCACGCCACTGACAGACGATGCCCGGACTATTGCTAACCTCATGCCCGCACTGTCACCCAACATTATGCCGTTACCCGGCGCTAATGCGACCAGTGGGGTTGAGGTGGCTGCCGATCTATTGAAGACCGCTGGCGCGCAAGGCGGACAAATCTTACTCATGACTGATGGCCTGCCGGGCTTTGACGAAACCCGCGCGAAAGACGCGCTTGAGGGCAGCGGTGCGACCCTTGCCATACTGGCCATTGGAACCACAGTAGGGGCCCCGATACCACTCCCTTCCGGCGGATTCCTCAAGGACGATGCGGGCGAAATTGTAATCCCGACGCTCGATCGGAAGGCCATCAATCGAGTGGCGAGCGCTTTGAACGCACCTATTGAACAAATCAGCTTAGACGAGCGCGATATCGAGTCACTGACGAAACGGAATGTCTTAGCGGCTCAAGGCGAACTCGACTTAGCAAGACAAACCGATGCTTGGCAAGACCAGGGATTTTGGCTGGCTGCGCTCGTTGCCCTGCTGCTGCTCCCCGCATTCCGAAAGGGAGCCCTCGTCAGCGTATTGCTATTGCTGGTGATGCCATCGGAAACCGTCAAAGCGGCGGAATGGGAAGATCTTTGGCTGACCCCTGATCAACAAGGCGCCAAACGGCTTGCCGCCGGTGACGCCAGCGGCGCCGCTGAACGATTCGCCCAGTCGTCATGGCGTGGGGTGGCGGAATTTGAGGCGGGCACCTATGATCGGGCCGCCGATAGCTTTGCCTCCGAGCCCTCTGCTGATGCGCTATTCAATCAAGGCAATGCTTTGGCGATGCAGGGCGATTTACGAGGCGCCATTAACGCTTATGAACAGAGCTTGTCCTTGCAGCCCACCGCAGAAGATGCCCTTGCTAATCGTGATTTTATTCAGTCGCTACTCGACCAACAAGAAGATCAAAACGAAGAACAGCAAGAGGGCGAGGAGCAAAGCCAGCAAGACGATCAATCTGAGCAAAATGACTCATCGGATTCCGATAATGAGAGTAGTGGTGAATCGTCGGATGAACAAAACGACTCGCAGCAAGAGGGCGAGCAACAAGAGGATGACGCGAACGATAATGGCGACCCTCAGGATGAGTCCGAGCAACAACCGGGTGAACAAGACCCGAATCGCGCTGATGAAGATCAGCAAGCCGCAGAGCAGCTTGAGGCGGCCACACAAGAACAAATGGCTAAATTTGATGAGGCATTAGAGGAGCAACAAGCGCTGGAACAGTGGTTGCGCCGCGTGCCAGACGACCCCGGTGGACTGTTGCGACGCAAGTTCCGCTATCAGACCATGCAAAGACTCAGGGAGGGTGAGAAACCCGATGAATCGATTCGTTGGTAACACGCACCCACGACGCGTGACCGTCTGGAGCCTCATCGCGAGCACCCTTTTATGGTCTGCTGCGACGATGGCCAATCTGTCTGCGACCGCAGATCGCCGTGAAATTGCCATGGGAGAAACACTGCGGCTCACCATACTGGGTGATGCAGGTGAACAGCCCAGTGAGATTGACCTCACCCCGCTGAATCGAGATTGGGAGATACTCTCTCGCTCCAGCGCGACCAACGCGCGTTTTATCAACGGCCGTAATAACGTCACTCGAACATTGGAGATGGAACTCGCACCACTGCGTGAAGGAACGCTTGCCATCCCCTCTCTATTAACGGGGGGTCGCCGTACGACACCAATTTCGATTCTGGTAAATCCTGAACCCCTGATGGCACCCGGCGACGCCCTCGTATTATTTGAAACCAGCATCGACCAGCCCAGCCTGTACGTTCAAGCGGAGCTCATGCTCACGGTAACCCTACAACAAGCGATTAATTTAGAGGGCGGAGAAATTTCAGCCCTCGATATTGCGGACGCCGTCGTTGAGCCGCTGGAACGACAATCTTTTCAGCGACGAGTGGGCAATCGCACATGGTTGGTCACCGAATTACGCTACGCAGTCTATCCACAAAAGAGTGGCACGCTATCGATACCTGCTATCGAATTTACAGCGCGTGAAGTGCAGCCTGGGCGTACTTTATTAGGCTCGCGCCTGGGCAGACGCCTCCGCTTATCGTCCGAGCCGCTGCAAGTCACCGTGAAGAGTGTGCCCGCTTCTTTTCCCGGCGATGTTTGGCTACCCGCTCGAACACTCACCTTAACGGAAAACTGGTCACTTGATCCCGAGACACTATCGGTGGGCGACTCGACGACGCGAACCCTCACCCTGATCGCTGAGGGTCTTCAGGGGAGCCAGCTGCCACCGCTGAGCAGCGTACAAGGCGCGCTCAATATTCCTGAGCTCCGTTTCTACCCCGACCAAGAATCGATTGACCAAAGTGAAATCGCCCGAGGGCTTCAGGGAAAGCGGACCCAAAGCGAAGCGCTGGTTGCGCGCTCGGGTGGAGACTGGGCGTTACCCGAGATCCAGGTTCCGTGGTGGAATACCCAAACGGATCAGCTCGAATATGCGGTCTTGAAGGCCCGAAAGGTTGTCGTGCAAAGCGCCGATATCCTTGATATTGAAGCGGCATCGGCAACCGTCTCCGACACGACTCTGCTCGCCACAGCCCTGCCCCTTTGGGTTTGGATAGTCAGTTTGGCTGGCTGGCTCATCGCCCTCGGCTTAGCCATCGCACTGTGGCGACGTCGTCCAGGGTCGCTGCGTGCCGAAATATCCAAGGATGCCCGCGCCTCCCTGCGAGGCGGGGACAAGCGTCAGGCATTGGTCGAGGTGAAGCGTGCGCTCACGCAACAAGACGCACCGGGCGTCAGGACGGCGTTGCAACACTGGGCAGCACTGCATCATGCGCGCACGTTTTCCTCGCTCAGCGACATTGCCAAAGCCAGTAGCCCCTCGTTAGCCGCGCTGCTCAATGAACTGGATCGTTCTATTTATGGTGGCACTGACAATGAGTGGCGTCAGCTCGCACTGGTGGAGGCGCTCCGTGAGGAGTCAGCGCCAGAGGACCACAATCCGCAGCACGACGAGGCCATGCAGTTGTATCCCTCGCGGTAGTTCATCGCAATCAAGACGTTATTGAGCCCACCCTAACGGGGTCACCGCGACGCTACGGTGCGTCACTCAGCGAGCGGCTCACCACCTCAAAAATATCTTTGGGTAGCGGCTCAATCGCCGCGATTTCCTCGAGTATTGCCCGCATCAGATCTTGCCCCGCACCATACCGACGCCAGCGCGTTAATGGCGCGAGCATGCGAGCGGCAATTTGTGGATTAGTGGCCTGAATTTTCACAATGACGTCACCCAGCAACCGGTACCCTGCGCCATCCGCACGATGAAACGCAATGGGGTTTGCACCGGCAAAAGCACTCACCAGCGCCCTCAGTTTATTGGGGTTACGCCAGTCGAAGGCTTCATGCTCCATTAGCAACCTGACGCTCTCGACGCAATCCTCCGCGGGACGGGTTGCTTGAATAGTGAACCATTGATTCACGACCAGCGCCTCGTGTTGCCAGCGCTCATAAAATGCCGCAAGCACCTGCTCACGCTCTGCGGGCGTTTCATATTGAACGAGCCATCGTAATGTCGCCAATCGATCGGTCAGATTGTCAGCTTGCTCGTGCAGCGCACGAATCGCTGCCAGGTCACCCATACCCGCTGCCAGCAAAAAGTCCTGCGCCACGTGTTGCAGCGCGCGAACACCAATATCTGCGGCACTGGCGCGATACGCATTCTGCAGCCGATAGTGAGAGGAGACCTGCTGCCAATGACTCGCAAGCCGACTGCCCAACAGCGCCTTCATTTGCTGACGGCGGGCATGGATAGCCGCGACATCAACCAAACCCTTTTGTGCCGCGCGATCAGCCAAATACTCTTCACTCGGCAACGTCACCGTCAGTGCCTTCATCGCAGGATCCATTGCGCCGGTTAATACCCGCTCACACGCCTCAGCTAAGCCCGCGCTGATCTCTCCAGACGCGCCAACAGGCTCAGCCTCCAACGACTCGACCGAGCGAGCCAGCAAATGTTGCGCCGCGTCCCAAGCAACGAATGCGTCGTCATCGCCTCCCATCAACATCAGCAAAGCCGCGTCGGGCTGTTCGGTCGTGACGCGGACCGGCGCCGAAAATCCTCTGAGCAATGAGGGCACCGGCTCGGCGGGTATGCCATCAAAAATGAACGTTTGCTCACGCTCAGTGAGCTCCAGAACGCGTGTCGTCCCCTCCCCCAGGTCAACGGGCTGAGCATCTACCAATAATCCGGTCGCAATAGGAATCACCAGCGGCGCGTCCTGTGCATCCTTCAGCCGCGGATTGTGTTGCCGCAGCGTCAGATGGTAGCGCTGCGACGCTGCCTCATAGCGACCCTCGAACTGAATCTCCGGCGTACCAGGCTGCTCGTACCAACGTCTAAACTGCTCAAGGTCACGACCCGATGCCTCAGACAAACTGTCGACAAAGTCATCACAGGTGACCGCTTGTCCATCAAAGCGCTCAAAATACAGCTTGGTCCCCGCAAAAAAAGCATCCGCTCCTAATAAGGTGTGCAGCATCCGCACTACTTCAGCACCCTTTTCGTACACGGTCAGGGTATAAAAATTGGAGATGTCTACAAAAGCATCAGGGCGGACCGGGTGTGCCATGGGCCCCGCATCTTCAGCAAACTGATGCGTGCGCAAGAACATGACATCTTCGACCCGTTTGACACCCCGGGAATTCATATCCGCAGAAAATTCTGCATCGCGAAAAACGGTGAAGCCTTCTTTCAAAGTGAGCTGAAACCAATCGCGACAGGTCACTCGGTTACCCGAATAATTGTGGAAGTATTCGTGGGCGACGACACCTTCAACTCGCTGGTAGCCCGCATCCGTAGTGATATCGGGGTGCGCTAACACGCAGGAGGTGTTGAAAATATTGAGACTCTTGTTCTCCATTGCCCCCATATTGAAATCGTCGACCGCCACAATATTGTAAAGATCGAGGTCGTACTCGAGGCCATAAACCTCCTCATCCCAGCGCATCGCATTTTTCAGCGATGCCATGGCGTGATCACAATAATTCAGGTCTTTTTCCTCTACCCAAATATGCAGATCCACTTGTTTACCGGAACACGTGGTAAACACATCCGAAACAGGTTTTAGGTCCCCTGCCACCATGGCAAAAAGATGCGCAGGCTTGGGATAGGGATCATGCCAGACAGCTCGATGCCGCCCGCCTTCAAGGGTTTCTTCAGACACCAGGTTGCCGTTGCTGAGTAAAACAGGACACGCGGCTCGATCCGCTTCAAGCGACACCGTATAGGTCGCCATTACATCAGGCCTATCAGGGAAGTACGTGATTTTGCGGAAACCCTCCGCCTCACATTGCGTGCAATAGGCGCTTTGCGAACGATAAAAACCTTCAAGAGACGCATTCTCCTCAGGGCAAATATGCACACAGGTTTTCAATTCAAATTGATCGGGCACCGATGGAATCAGTAACTGATCCTCCGTCACCTGATAGTGGTTCTCGCTCAGTCGTTCGCCATCCAGCTCGACCCATTGCAGCGTCAGTTGCTCACCATTGAGTTGCAATGGCGCTGCCGCTGCGCCGCGACGCACTAGGGACAGCGTTGCCGTCACCTCGGTGCGACCCGAAAATATCTGAACCAACAGCGAGACGGTCGACACCGTGAAATCCGGCGTCTGATAATCCACTCGGTGGATCGTACCGGGTAAACCCTCGCGGAATGCCATCATGATTGATTCACCTTAATATCGACTTCATAGCCACCAAACTTGCGGATATTCAGCACACCCGTGTCGAGGATTAAATACTGCCCCTTAATCCCCATCAAGGTCCCTTCAACGACTGGCTGCTTATCAAAATTATGCGCTTTGACCTTCTCTGGCCAGTTCAGTATCGGGTAGCGAATCGTCGTCTCTGGCGCATCCTCCAGCAATTCAAACGCCGCCTCACCGTGCTGTCGCTTCAGATCATCGATACCCTCTTGGCAACACTCCATCAGATTTTTTCGAATGGCCTCAAGATCTTCGGGGTCGCTATCCCCCTTGAGCATTTTTTGCCATGCGGTGCGGTCACCGACCTCGCGCGCGCACAACACTTCTAAGAGTCCGGATTGGTAACGAGTTTGCACACGTGCAATCGGTTTGGCCTGTGTCGCGCCCTGATCCATCCAGCGAGTGGGGACCTGCGTGCCACGGGTAATACCCACTTTGACACTCGAGGTATTCGCTAGGTAGACAATATGAGGGACTTGGCAATTTAAGGCCGCCCACTCCGGCTCGCGGCACGTCCCCTCAGCAAGGTGACATTTTGCGGGGCTCATAATACAAGTGTCACAGGAGGCTAACTTACGAAAGCAGGGGTAACAGTGCCCCTGATTAAAACTTTTTTTTGTCAGGCGCTTGCAGGCGACACACTCAATGACGCCGGTAAAGGATAAGCGCATGGGCAGGCCCAGCAGGTCATTAACTGGCAAACCACCCTGCTCTGGGAGCAACGTGTAGCTGACCACCTCAGCCAGCTCTGTTTGCATTTTACGCAACATACCGCGTATCTCAGTCACCACTCGGCTCCTTCCAGTTTAAGGGTGTGGGGTCATCTCGGACCTCATTTGCCTTGCTGCCTTTATCGATAAAGCCCACACGTTCCTCGGGCGCCAGGTGCAGCTCTCCCCATGTAATCACCGCCTGCATGGCTGACTGCCGCTGATCATTCGACAACGTGCGCCCATCTGGCCATCGACCAATTGCTAA
This sequence comes from uncultured Luminiphilus sp., assembly GCA_905478845.1. GTDB lineage: Bacteria > Pseudomonadota > Gammaproteobacteria > Pseudomonadales > Halieaceae > Luminiphilus. The sequence goes on along the minus strand of CAJQKG010000264.1, from coordinate 9,476 downwards.
CGCGTCAACAAGGCGATCGTAAGTTTTTCTATCCATCTGACGGACTGATTGACGATACACCTCTGACACTTCAACGCCTCCCAAAAAAACGGGGTGCAGTGCTCAGCAGCATTCCCAGCAGGCAGCCCGTCAACAGCCCCCCCACGTGAGCACCATTAGCCACCGCCCCCGCGCCAATGAATTCCATGCTGCCCGCCATGCCAATCACCAGCCAAATGAGCATAAACGCAAACACCGCCATCGGCGGCGGGAGTATCCAACCGGGCCGTCGCCAGTGGGATACCAAGATCACTCCCATGAAAGCGTAGACCACTCCTGACATGCCGCCAAAAATCGACGGGCCCTCCCACAGGTATTGACAGTAATTGCTGCCCAGTGCCGTCACACCGTAAAGTGCCAGTAAGTTAGCCGACCCCAATCGATGCTCGATTCGCTGACCAAATTCCCACAGCCATAAGCAGTTAAAAACCACATGCAGCCACCCAAAATGAATCAATGTGGGGGTAATCAATCTCCACCATTCACTGCCCATTTCGCCAAAGGCCACATAACCGCCGGCAGCCCGAAAGGGCACGAAATTAAACTGCTGCAACATGCCCATCCATTGCAGCGGATAAAACAGCAAAAAACAGCCAGCAGTCACTGCCACCAAAAAGAAGGTCGCAGGCGCACGCTGTATTGCAGGTGGGGCGCTACTGAACGAGGGCATCTGACCAGCGAAGTTTGTCCCGACAGGTCGCATAAAAGCTATAGCCAGGAGGATGCAGCAACGTAAGCTCTCGTGATTTTTTGCGAATACGTACCGAGTCGCCTGGCAAGGCAGTAATCGAAATTTGACCATCACAAGTAATGGGGGGATGGATATCGTTACGCGACACCACATCGATCCGAATCTCACTTTGCCCACTGACCACAATGGGGCGGCTGGTCAACGAATGGGGAAACATGGGGACTAACACCAGCGCATCAAGACCGGGCGAGACAATAGGTCCCCCCGCCGACAAGGAATAGGCCGTCGATCCCGTTGGGGTGGCCACAAGCAAGCCGTCCGCGTTTAGGCGATACACAAAATCACCATCGATGCTGAGTTCGAACTCCACCATTTGTGCCGATGCGCCAGAATTCACCACGATGTCATTGAGTGCCTCACCCCGGCCCACCACCTGTTCTCCTCGCCACACCTCAGCATCCAGCAAAAAACGTCGGTCACTGAGATAGTCGCCGTTCAAAATGGCACTGACTTGCTCCAGCAAATCATCGGGACTGACATCGGTGAGGAATCCAAGCCGTCCCCGATTGATGCCAATCACGGGCGTATCGTGTTTGACTAAGGTGCGCGCAGCACTGAGTAAGCTGCCATCGCCGCCAATCACAATCGCCAGATCCACCATGGCACCAATCTGATCACGAGACGCCATTTCACGCCGCTCAAAATGGGCAAGCGTGGCCAGACGATCCTCGATCGTCACCTGAATGTTGCGCAGGTCCAAGAGCTTCAGAAGCCCAGACACCACCTCCTCAACCCCAGGGTGTTCTCTGCGTCCGAGCAGGCCCACATGAGCGAAAGTCGTCATAAACGGGTAGCAATCATTTGATCCATCAGCTTACCCCTCCTCCAAGGCCTACGTTATTATGCTCCAATACCCTTTCAGCGCGATAGCTAGAGCGCACAAAGACACCCGATACTACCTCCATAAACCCTTTTTCTAATCCCCACTGCCGATAGCGCTCGAATTCTTCTGGCGTCACAAATCGCTCCACTCGTAAATGGTGCTTAGTCGGCTGCAGATATTGCCCCAACGTGAGGACATCGACGTCGTGCGCACGAAGATCATCCATACAGCGCTTGAGTTCTTCCTCACGCTCACCCAAACCGAGCATGAGTGAGGTCTTGGTAATCACTTCGGGTCGGTAGGTTTTGGCATAGGCCAACACATCAAGTGTCTGCTGATAGCCTGCTCTGGGGTCTCTAACAGGATGCGTCAGCCGCTCAACGGTCTCTACGTTTTGTGCAAAAACATCAATACCAGAGTCGAGCAGCACCTCAATGGCGTTTTGATCACCCAAAAAGTCAGGTGTCAGTGCCTCGACCGCAGTGCCCGGGTTCTGATGCTTCGTCGCCGACACAACTGCAGCATAATGCGCCGCACCGCCATCACTGAGATCGTCGCGATTGACCGACGTCAGGACAACATACCGCAGCCCCATCAATTCAACGGCCTGAGCAGTATTAGCGGGCTCTTCTTTATCGAGCCAGCCATTCGGATTACCCGTGTTCACGGAACAAAAACGGCAGGCACGGGTACACACATCGCCCATCAACATGATCGTCGCGGTACCTGCGCTCCAGCACTCGCTGATATTCGGGCACTTGGCCTCCTCACAGACTGTCGCCAAGCGATGCTCGTGAACAATCGACCTCACCGCGTCAAACTTGGGACTGCTCTGTATCCGCATTCTTAGCCAATCGGGCTTCTGCAGCGGGGCAGTCTCTGTCGACGAGGCTTTGATGCCGTCCTTAATGACACGCATGCCACGTTCATTGACAAACTTTTCACCGCTATCGATCGCCGCTAGGGGGATCCGTTCATCCGTCATAGCAGACTCCCGCGCGCATCAGGCAGCCGCTCCAGCACTGAGCTGAACCGACAGTCCATTGACCGCGGCGTTCCCCGATAGTTGGTCGATAAACTGGTCATCTGTAATGTCATTGCAGCTCACACCCGCGTGCTGGCTAGCCGTCTCTGCTCGCGTCCCCGGCTGACCATGCCCATAACCGTGGGGCAGGCTTACCACGCCCCTCATCACATCATCCGTGCAGGCTAATTCCGCCTCAATACTCCCAATGCGACTTTGAATAGTAACCAACATCCCCGTCTGCCAACCCTCTCGTTGAGCATCGGCTGTATTCATTAACAATTGACACCGTGGTTTACCTTTCATCAATCGGTGATGGTTATGCATCCAAGAATTGTTGTCTCTCACATGCCGACGCCCAATCAATCGATACGTATCGGTTTGCTCGGACTGCTCATTAACCAGACGCTCAATGTCCTTAAACACCGCATCGATCGCCAGATGAATGCGCTTTTCCGGGGTCTGAAGCCGCTGCGGACACGAGGGTTCAAGAGGCCCCATGTCGATACCAGAGGGGTGCGCTTTCAATTTTTCAATACTCAGCTGCCATTCAGTCTGCTCTCCGTAAGGCCCCGCGCGCAATGCGTTATCGACTAAACGATCTGGAGCAATCCGTGGCAGAGGCGACACGTTTAATCGTTCGGCGAGACGCTCGCCAAGCTCCGAAAATATCTCCCAGTCATGGAGCGCGCCGTCGGGCTTCTCAAATACCGCGGGGTTATAGCGGGCAGTATTACGAATCGCAAGGTTGTGAAACGCAATATCGTAATGATCATGCTCCAAAGGCGACGTCGGTGGCAAAATCAGGTCAGCATGCCGGGTCGTTTCATTCAGTGCCGGATCGAGGGAGATCATAAATGCTACTTCTTCCAACGCCGCGTCCAGTGCCTGACCGTTGGGTGTCGACAAAACAGGGTTGCCGGCACCGGTGATCATCACTTTGATCTGTCCCTCTCCGGGAGTGCGAATTTCATCCGCCATCGCCACTGCCGGTAGCTCATAGTTAAACTCGGGTAAGCCGCGTTTTCGACTGGCGAAACGACCAAAACCGCCGGGACTCGTATTGGCCACTTGATCCATTGCCGGCGCGGTAAAAAGACTGCCGCCCGGCTTATCGAGGTTACCCGTGGCGACGTTAATCACTTGTATCGCCCACTGGCACAGTGCGCCATAGGCTTGGGTACTCACCCCCATACGTCCATAGCAAATCCCCGCCTCAGCCGCCGCCATCTCGTGCGCGATTCGTTCAATATCGGCGGCCGCAATACCGGTTCGTTCTGCGGCCCACTGAGGGGTTAAGTCACTGACTGCCGCCTCTACCTCGTCTAGCCCATCGGTGTATGACTTCAACGCGCCAGGGTCGACCAGTGCATCACGGAACAACACATGAATCATAGCCAGCAGAAAGGTCGCATCAGACCCTGGCTTGATAAAGTGATGCTCGCTGGCCATCTCAGCTGTCTCGGTCCGTCGTGGATCGATCACCACCAACTTACCGCCTCTCGCTTGCAATGCCTTGAGTCGCCGGCGCACATCAGGAACGGTCCAAATGCTGCCATTCGAAGCCAGCGGATTCGCACCGAGCATCAGAAAGTAATGCGTTCGGTCCACATCGGGAATGGGCTGCAACAGCATGTGCCCAAAACACCATAAGGACACTAAATGGTGTGGTAACTGATCGACTGACGTCGCAGAAAACCGATTGCGTGTGCGGATGTATTTAAACAAATTGCGCTGATGCGTCATCATCCCGTAATTGTGGACTGAGGGGTTACCAAAGTACGCCCCCACTGCATCAACACCATGATCTCGGAGCGTTGCCGCCAGCGTATCAGCCGCCAGATCAAGCGCCTCGCTCCATTCGATTTCTTCATGATGGTAAACCCCCGGTGCTGAGCGCACTCTCTTCAGCGGCTTACGCAATCGATCTGGATCCTCGTGAATGTCTTGCAACGCGACCGCCTTTGGACAGATATGGCCACGACTGAGTGGGTCGGACTGGTCACCCCGAATGTCGACAATCTTCGCGCCCTCGGTTTGAATGACCAGCCCACACATGGCCTCGCATAAGTGGCAGACTCGGTGATGTACCAGGGCTTCGTTATCACTCATGATCGACTCTCCATCCTCGCCAAGAAAGGTCAGGGCACTATTCGTTCCCATTGGGCGTGTTCCCCGGGATTATCTCATAGGGCTTATCTTTAAGGGCTTATCTTAAAGGACTTATCCTAAGGGACTTATCCTAAAGGGCTCATCCTAAAGGACCCGTCTTACGGGGCTTGTCTTAAGGGCTTAAGCGGGAACAAGCGGGCCCACTCCGTCACGAAAACCGAGGTGCCCGGCCCTCCATTTGAGCCATCACCGCTTCGGTTTGATTAGCCTGTCCAATAATATCGTCCTGTTCCCGCGATTCCGCCAGTAACAGCTCTTCGTCACTAATGTGTGCCAAGGCATTCGATAGTCGCTTAGCCGCTCGAATAGCGTCAGGGTTCTTGCCGACAATGTCGTGCGCCAGTGCCATCGCTCGCTCCAGTGGATGCTCCGCTACTTCTGTCGCAAAACCCAGCTCATGAGCTACCGCGCCAGAGAACTCGGCATTGGTATAGACCAACTTGCGCAATACGTCGTCGCGCACATTGCCACGCCATAGCGGATAACCAGCCATATCCGGCACCAGACCCCAGCGCATTTCCATCACGCTGCACCGCGTATCGGGATGCACAATACGGATATCAGCGCCTGACAGTATATTGAGGCCGCCTCCAATCGCGACACCATGGGCCGCAGCGATGACCGGCACAGGCAGCGTTCGCCAGCCCCACGCCACTTGCTGGAAACGATTCGTCATACCGTGGGTGCGCTCGAGTAATTTGGTCGGCGCGCCATCACCCTGCAGGCTCGCCATATCTAGACCGGCACAAAACCCTCTACCCTCCCCCGAGATCACAACTGCGCGAACGTCAGATTGCTCCGCCAGCTCAGCGATCGCTGCGATAATCGCATCGAACATTGCCGCGTCGAGCGCATTTATTTTATCTGCCCGGGTCAAGGTCACGTGGGCAATATGATCAGCGGTAGTGATTGAGACTCTATCGCTCATAAGGGGGCTCCGTTGTGTATCGGTTGAGGACTGCATAAAGTGTGACATAGTTTATGCCGAAATAACGCTGAGCAGAGACCGTTAGTATAACGCTCGCAGGTGGCACCCCGTCATCAATCGAACAAGGCGTTTCCCTCAGTCACTCAAGTACAGTAGCGGATCCATTTTCGCCGGCAATTCACCCACCGTCGATTCGACAAAGAGTCGATGCCATAGCGCAAACTGCAACAGGCTCATCAGCAGCCGGCCTGCACCCCCTGAGCGCCGCTGGGTGGCAAGGAGTAATTTGACGCCCTTGGGATTGAACCACCGTTGTATTGACTCATTGGTCAGTAATATGTGGCCCAACGAGGCCAAGCGATCGCCCTGCCACCAGTCATTAACAGGCACATAAAAACCCCGCTTTTTGGCGGCAAAATGCTCGGTGGGCATAAAACCCGCTGCCCACTGCTTGAGGATTTTCTTGCCTTCTTGACGATCACTTTTGAGCCCGTCGGGCAGCTTAAGGCCCCATTCGACGATCCTCCGATCGACAAACGGCATCCGTCCCTCGACTCCCCGCGCCATCAACATACGATCGGCCTTGACCAGAAGGTTATTGGGCAACGCATGTTCAAGATCTAAGGCCTGCATTTTTTGCAAGGCACTCCAGCGCGATGGGTAAGACCCCCAGCTTTCAATCAGCGGTATGCGCCATTGCGATCGAGCGGCCTGTAACTCTGGCCCCAGCAACTCGTTGGCAATACTGCCCCGCAGATCTCCTCGGGCGCGGAATCCACCGGTTCCCGGAAATAAACAGCGCTTTATGAAGCGTTCGGCAAAACCCGTGCGGTAACGCCCGTAACCGGCAAAACTCTCATCTCCACCCTCTCCCGAAAAAACGACCTTCATCGTTTTTGAGGCCTCCTCCGCCAACAGTAGCGTGGGCAAATTGGCCGGGTCACGCATTAAGTCATCAGCAGCCCATACGGTTTGTAAAAGACGAGATAGTAAGGCGTCTGGGGTAGGAGTGATCACGCGATGTTGAGTGTTAAAATGCGTCGCTAGCCGAGTCGCCACATCGAGCTCATCTCCCACGGAAGATCCTGGAAATCCGATCGAAAAAGTATAGATATCCTCCATGCCGTAGCGTCGCATCAAACCCAGCAAGATGGTGGAGTCCACGCCACCCGAGAGAAATAGCCCAATCGGCACATCGGCACGTTGATGCTGCGTAAAAACAGTCTCCATTAAGGCGTCTAATGAAGCAATCGGATCGGCGTGACTCGCCGGCGCAATGTCAGTGACAGACCAATGGCGCCACTGCTCAACCCGGTGGCCCGCCCTAATGAGTACCGCCTCACCGGGCAGTATTCGCTCAACACCAAAAAAGGGGGTATTGCGGGCGAGCGGATGCTGCGTCTCCAGGTACTGCATTAAAGCGGTAGGGTTAAGATCAGGTTGTTGCGGCATCAGCGCCAGGAGTGCCTTAATCTCGGACGCAAAACGCACCCCTGCGCTCCCCTCATGGCAATACAAAGGTTTCATCCCCAAAGGGTCACGCACCAGCAGCACTTCGTCTTGCTCGGCGTCGTGCAGCGCAAAGGCATACATGCCTTCTAGCCTAGTCAGTACATCTCGGCCCCAGGCGGCGTAGCCCTGCAGGATGACCTCCGAGTCCGATTGCGTCGCAAATCGAGCACCCTGAGCCACTAATTCGTCTCTTAGCTCGACGTGGTTATAGATCTCTCCATTTGCCACCAACGCAAAACGGCCGCAGGATGACCGCAACGGTTGAGCGCCGCCCTCGAGATCAATAATCGATAGCCGGGTATGGCCCAGCGCCACGCCATTCTGATGGTAGGTTCCCTGACCATCGGGACCACGATGCCCCAACGCTGCCAGGGCAATATCCACGCGATCCGCTGGTCGTCCGGTTATGGCGGCAAAGCCGACAAGCCCGCACATGATATTACGGTGTCTTCTCTTTCAGATGAACAGACATACTCAGCTTCCCTTCTCAAAAACACATCGAGACAAGCTGGAGTGTAACGCAGGGGCTCGACTCACCACATCATCGATAGCACTCCCTATGCTAATCTGTCGCTCAATATCGATAGGATAGTCAATGGTAATGCGGCCAAAACTCGCCATTCTGGTCTCCTTCTCAGGGCAAGGTGGGGTGGAGCGCATGATTGCCAACCTCAGCCAATCGCTGGCAATGGCGCCGATCGATCTGGATATTCTTTTGATCAAGGCGAAGGGGCCGCATGTCGCGGCATTGCCCGACAACGCCAATGTCATTCATTTGCGAGCGCGACACACGGCCACGAGCATCTTCGAAGTAGCGCGCTACCTGCGGCGTGAAAAACCAGATGCTCTCCTCGCGGTTAAGCATCGCGGCATCATTGCAGCACTGCAGGCACGAACACTGGCTCGCACCTCGACGCCCATCTCTGGACGCTTGGGCACCACGGTTTCCGCGGCGCTGGCCAGTAAATCGCCGCGGCGTCGAGCCCGATGGTTCAGCACCATGCGGCGCTATTATCCCAAATTACATCAACTGATCGCGGTGTCGCAGGGCGTCGCGGATGATGTCATCACCATTACCGGGATGTCGGACACCCAGGTCACGGTGGTTCGCAACCCCACCGTCACCCCGGCGATGCTGAGCAACGCGACCCTTCCCGTTGAGCATCCGTGGTTTGCCGAGAATGCACCACCTGTGGTGCTGGGTGTGGGCCGACTGACCGAACAAAAAGATTTTCCTACCTTACTTCGCGCGTTTTCAGAAGTCGTGACGCGACGCGACGCCAGACTGATTATCTTGGGTGAGGGCCAGCTGCGAGAGACCCTCCTCGAGCAAGCGCAGCAGTTAGGGATTGCCGACAAAATGGCATTGCCCGGCTTTGCAGAAAACCCGTGGGCATGGATGCATCGTGCCGCCGTTTTCGTGTTGTCGTCGCGATGGGAAGGCTCTCCGAATACACTCACTGAAGCGCTCGCCCTCGGCACACCAGTGGTCAGCACCGACTGCCCCAGTGGCCCTAGAGAGTTATTAAGCGGAGGGGACATTGCCCCGCTCGTCCCGATGGGCGATGTCGCCGCATTAAGCGAGGCCATTCTATCGACCCTCTCCAATCCACCTGAAGCGGCGACGTTGATTCACGCTGTGAAAGACTACCATCAAGATGTCAGCGCCGGACGCTACCTTGACGCGCTCGGTCTCGCCATCGACTGGCCTCATCGGGGTCAGTAAGCCACCCGATCTCAACGGCTGGCGGAGTGGTGCAACAGGGGTGGCGCCCCATAACGATCTGCCCGACAATCACGGTTGCTATTCATAGGAGACATCTGGATATGTCCACACTGCGATCGTTCATCATTACCAGCCTAACCGCACTGCTCTTGACGAGCATGAGCAACAGCACTGCCGCCGCCGATCAGGATGAGATCCTTGCTTTGTATCAGGGCTGGATTCGAGCAGTAGAGTCGAGCGATATTGATGGCTATGTGGGGGGGTTGCATCCCGACGTCAGCCTGCGCCCACCCGGCGTTACCGGTCTAGATGGCCGCGACAACTACCAAACGTTCCTCGGGCCGGTTTTTGCCACCGCGCGTTATGAAATCACCGTCGATACCCCGCACAGCATTACCATGATGGGTGATGCCGCCGTGGTCGAATACGATTACACCATTCGTCGTATTGTCGATCAAAGTGCGGATGCTGAGCTTCCTGAGGGTGCTATCGAGGGCGACT
>CAJQKG010000263.1 GCA_905478845.1 uncultured Luminiphilus sp. | reverse complement strand
CTCTTGGTCGAGCAATCGTTCGATTGGCCAGACCGTTTCCAGGGGGCATTGTAAAGAAGCCAAGTCCCTTGAAGGCTGGAGGACCACTGAACCCGGCTGGATGGAAAAAAGTTGAATGACAACGCCCACGACAAAGCCCGGGAAATCGGGGCCGCTGTGCCAGTGGCTGCGGTCTCCGGCGGTTATCAGAGCGTTATTGCTAGTTGCTGACCCCCGATTAGCATTGTTTCAGCGGCAGGTGCACACTTGCCGTATCTGTCTGCCCCGTCGTTAGTGTGTGCTGCAGGATTCGGAAGCGGACTGCTCTGGCTCCGAAAGTGGCGCCAACAAACAAAGAGCGCCCTATATGGCTAATTGGTATAAGCATATCTCCATATTGATGGTAAGCTCTTCGCCTTATCACCTAGTGGGCGTTATGCCTTAGAGCTTTTATATGATGAGCCCGCACGTCGTGCCTTTTTTCGACGCCGCCACCTTCACGCTGACTTACGTCGTGATCGATACCCACTCTGATCACTGTGCGGTCATTGATCCCGTACTCAATCTTGATTATGCCTCGGGATCTATCGGCACTGAGTCAGCCGATGAGGTTATTGCCTATATTAAGGCGCAAGGCCTGACCTTAGCCCTCATTTTGGAGACGCACATCCATGCGGATCACCTGTCCAGCGCGCCCTACCTTCAGGAGCAGCTAGGGGGTCGTATTGTTATCGGCTCTCATATCACCGCCGTACAAGACACCTTTGGCACTATTTTTGACGAAGATGAAGGCTTTCGACGCGACGGCAGTCAGTTTGATCTCATGCTGTCTGACGGCGACACCTTTCACGTGGGTGACCTAGAGGGAGAAGCGCTGCATGTGCCGGGCCACACACCAGCCTGCATGGCCTATCAGTTGGGTGATGCCCTCTTTGCTGGCGACACGTTGTTTATGCCCGATGCGGGCACCGCGCGCTGCGATTTCCCAGGCGGTGATGCCCGCACACTGTATGCATCCTGTCAGCGATTGCTGTCGCTTCCCGATGACATACGAATCTTTGTTTGTCATGACTACCAGCCCGAAGGACGAGCGTTAGCCTATGAGTCGACCGTGGCACAGCAACGTCATCACAATATCCACGTGGGTGGCGCCATCTCTAGCGATGAGTTCGTCTCACTGCGAGAGGAGCGAGATGCAAGCCTGGCCATGCCAGCGCTCATCCTCCCCTCTTTGCAAGTCAATATGCGGGCTGGGTATCTCCCTCCTCCCAACGGGCAAGGACGGATGTTTTTAAAGGTGCCCATCAATGCATTTGGTGGCCCTAATCTCGACCGACTATCAGACAACAAGTAATCAAACTGCCCCGGAGGGGGGGGATTTCATGACAACGCAATCATTTGATGTCGCTATTGTGGGCGCGGGAGCCGCGGGTATCGCTACGGCGGCCAGTCTCAAAAAACGCCAACGGCATTTGTCCGTGGTTCTCATTGATCCAGCGGAGCAGCACTACTACCAGCCCGGTTGGACGATGGTCGGAGCGGGTGTTTTTCAGGCGCCCAGTACCGCCCGATCTACCGCGGCGGTCATCCCCAAAAACGTTGCTTGGATCCAGCAATCAGTGCGTGACTTTCAGCCCGATGACAACGTGCTTACGCTAGAGGATGGTAGCTCCGTTACTTACGAGCAGCTGGTCGTCGCGCCTGGCTTGCAGCTGGATTGGGCAGGCGTTGAGGGATTAACAGAGAATCTGGGTCGTAATGGCGTGACCTCTAATTATGCTTTTCACACTGCCCCCTATACCTGGGAGCTAGTGCAAAATTTGAAATCAGGTAAAGCGCTGTTCACGCAACCACCGATGCCGATTAAATGCGCAGGAGCGCCCCAAAAGGCGCTGTACCTTTCGGCGGATTATTGGCGTCGGAAAGGGTGTTTGCCCGCCATTGATATCGAATTCTGTACGTCGACACCCGGGCTCTTCGGCGTGGCGGACTATGTGCCGGCTCTGATGCAGTACGTCGAACGATACGATGCGCGGCTGAATTTTCAGACGACACTGACGCGCATCGACGGTGAACAAAAAATAGCGTTCTTCACCGGCCCGGATGGGGAATGCCAGAAGCCGTTTGATATGATCCATGTGTGCCCACCGCAGTGCGCCCCGGACTTTATACGACATTCCCCTCTCAGCGATGATCTGGGATGGGTCGAGGTGGATCAGGCAACGTTGCAGCACAAGCGCTTCAGCAACATCTGGTCTTGCGGGGATGTCATGAATGCGCCAAACGCCAAAACCGCCGCCGCGGCCCGAGCGCAGGCCCCGGTAGTCGCCACGAATCTTGTGGCTCACCGAGCGGGTCATCCGCAACGGGCGCGGTATAACGGTTATGGCTCCTGCCCGCTGACGGTCGAGCGAGGCAAGATTGTATTGGCTGAATTTGGTTACGGAGGGGCCCTACTTCCCACGTTTCCGAAACGCCTATTGAACGGGCTGCGCCCTACCCGTCTCGCTTGGCATTTGAAGGCCGATTTGCTGCCTTGGATTTACTGGAACGCGATGCTGAAAGGCAGGGAATGGATGGCGAAACCTGAGATCCAGCAGTGAAATTAGACGCACCAAGAGGGTATTCAGTGATTCCAGCAGCACAATGGCTGGTGGGCTACCAACGCAACAACTTACTCAATGACACAGTGGCTGCGGTGATCGTTACGATGAT